>NZ_JBFRFE010000817.1:0-1533 GCF_052114665.1 Stenotrophomonas sp. 2YAF22
CCCCCACCCCCAATGGCGGCGATGTTCTTCCAGGGCACGCTGGGTGGCTTCATGGCATATTCGCAGATAGGCGGTAGTCCGGTGGCTGCTGCGCCGAGTGCGAATGGACAGCCGCCGGGTAGTTACAATCCGAGTGCACCTCGGGGGGATTCAACCCATGCAAATAGCGCCACCACCGATTCCATGCCTAGGTTGCAGGGCCAGAACGAAGTGTCGGCCCAGAATACCGGGTGGCTGGGTAAGGCTGGATCCAAACAGTAGGTTGGGTGTTTGGAAATTTGTTAAGAGGTTCGATATGAAGAGCATTCACTGTTTGGCATTCATCGTTGCGTTGGTATCCATTGCCTGTTCGTCAAGCGTGTTTGCCGAAGGTGGAAGCTGCCCCCCTGGCTATTATCCAATTGGCGGGCAGGGAGTGAGCGGGTGCGCGCCGATTCCCGGGGCGAATGCTAGCCAAGGTGCAGATCAGGGGCCGGCCCTGCCTCCACAACCGACGGGGAAGTGGCATTCAACCTGGGGTTCCATTGCCTTTTCCAGTTCTACATCAGCAGCGGGTGTCGCAACTGGACGTTACTCTCAAGAGGACGCCGAAGCTGAGGCAAAGCGGAAGTGCGGCTCTGAAGGGGCCGCAGATTGCAAGCTGCTGCTCACTTACACTAATCACTGCGCCGTATGGGTTGTGCCCAGTACGTTCGGGTCCGGTTCGCGCTCCGGTGTGGCTGGCGGAGAAACTTTGAGGCTGGCCAAGAAAAGTGCCGAGCAGCAATGCGTGGATTCTAAAGGTGGAAAGTGCTCGGTATTTTATTCTGACTGTACGAAGCCGGAGTTTGAGAAGTATTAGGCTTGGTCGTTCTAGAGATTTGAGTTCGCAGCGGTTTGAGTCTGTTTGGTGAAGTCGAGTTGATCTGGTCAAGAGTGCGAAAAGCAGGATCACCTATGTGGTGACCGGSAAGAATGATTCGCCGGAGGACCAGATCGACAAGAGCCTTGCCTGGATGCAGGTAGGCCTGTCGAGCATCGATGCGATCAAAGTGCTTGATGACGGCAACCTGCGCGACGACAAGAATCGTGCCTTGTGGGCAGTTGGCCTGGGAACCGGTGGCCCGGCGGTGACGGCGGGTTCGATGCTGCTGCTGTACGAGGTTGCCTTGGCGCTGTTCATCGGCCTGGGGCCGCTGTTCATCCTGTGTCTGCTGTTCGATCAGACCAAGCAGTTGTTTCAGAAGTGGCTGTTCTACGGCATCGGCACGATGTTCTCGATGGCCGTGTTGGCGGCGATGATCTCCATCGCGCTGGATATGGTGATCCGCGTGTCYGCTGCGTTCTGGACCAGTGCGCTGRTCGACAAGTACCTGCTGGATCCCAATGGCAGTGTCGACATGACCAGCCAAGCGCTCCAGCAGGGTGGTATGGGATTGATCCTCACGACGCTGATCCTGACTGCGCCCCCAATGGCGGCGATGTTCTTCCAGGGCACGCTGGGTGGCTTCATGGCATATTCGCAGATAGGCGGTAGTCCGGTGGCTGCTGCGC
>NZ_JBFRFE010000818.1:0-1523 GCF_052114665.1 Stenotrophomonas sp. 2YAF22
GCACGGATGCGGCGACCAAGCCCCCAGGGATGGGTTCACGGCGGCCCCGCAAACCCACAGCGCGCTGCCATCCCGCAGGAAACCAGCTGTGGCTGTTGCTCTGGCTCCGGCCTCTGCGGGTGCCGGGCGCAGCCCGGCCGGGAACCCATCTCAGAAACGGAACAGAACAGTCGCCGCATGCAGCAGCAGGCCGATCAGGCCGCCCACCAGGGTGCCGTTGAAGCGGATGAACTGCAGGTCGCGGCCCACGCTCAGCTCCAGCTGCTCGACCAGGTGGCGTTCGTCCCAACTCTTGACCGTCTGCGCGATATGGGTGGTGACGCCCTCGCGCAGGCGCCCGGTGAGGCGCTGTGCGCCTTCCAGCAGGTGCTGGTTCAATGCCTCGCGCAACGCCGGGTCCGATTGCAGGCTGTCGCCCAACGAAGCCAGGCTGCGCTGCAGATGACCGACCAGTGCCGAATCCTCACGCTGCAGATCGCCGCGCAGGCTGGCCTGTATGCGCGACCACAGGCCCTGCACGTAGTCCTGCAGGGCAGGGTGGTCGATCATTTCCTGCTTGAGCTGTTCGATGCGCTCGGTCAGTGCCGGGTCTTCGCGCAGGCGCTGCACGTAGTTACCCAGCCATTGTTCGTAGTCCTGGCGCAGCGGGTGCTGCGGCTCGGCCAGCACTTGCTGCAGTTCTTCCAGCACCGCCCGGGCCAGGCGTTCGGCAAGGTTGTCGCCGATCTCATCGATCGGCTTGATCCAGTTCACCGTGCTCGACAGCGTCGGCCATTCGCGCTGGATGTAGCGCACGATCAGCTGCGAGGCGCGTTCCTTCACTTCCGGTTGCTCCAACCAACGCCCCAGCCGCTGCAGGCCCTCGTCCAGCACGCGCTGGTGGCGGCCATCGGCGGTCAGCAGGCCCAGCAGTTCGCCGGCGGTGGCAGCTGCGTTCCACTGCCGCAGCTGCTGCACCACGAAGCTGTGCAGCTGCCGCCGCACCGCAGCTTCATCGAAGAAATCCAGCGCCTGCAGCGCCCAGCCACGGGCCATGTCGGCCAGCATCCGTGAACGCGCGGGATCGGCCAGCCAGCTGCCGAGGCGGCTGGCCGGGTCGAACACCTGCAACTTGGCCAGCAGCACCGTCGGTTCCAGGAACTGGTCGCGCACGAACAGGGCCAGGCTGTCGCCGATGCGTTCCTTGCTACGCGGAATGATCGCCGTATGCGGAATCGGCAGGCCCATCGGCCGCCGGAACAGGGCAACCACCGCAAACCAGTCGGCGAGCGCGCCAACCGCGGCGGCCTCGCAGAAAGCCGAGACCCAGGCCCAGATGCCACGCTCGCCCTGCCAGTGGCTGACCGCGAAACCGGCCAGCATCAGCAGCAGCAGGCCAAGGGCGAGGGTTTTCAGGCGCCGCAGTTGGGCGCGGCGCGGATCGATGGCAGACGTCATGCCCGAAGTCTACCCGCAGGCCGGTGAGTACCCGGTAGTGCCGGCCGCTGGCCGGCAACCCATGGACGTTGGAAGCACGTTGCAGC
>NZ_JBFRFE010000819.1:0-1519 GCF_052114665.1 Stenotrophomonas sp. 2YAF22
GGCCGATACCCAGCGCATGGCGCGGCTGGCGCAGAAGATCGGCAAGGACAGCTGACGACGGTCTCATTTTTTCGGGTAGTCTGTCCGGATACCCTGGGGGATGATGCTTGTGTCGGGTCTGCGTAGGGCAATGCAGGGGGAACTGCTGAGCCTGGCCTTGGCCCTGCTGGCCGGGACGGCGCGTGCTGCGCCGGTTCCGCGATGGGGCCGTTGGGCAGCGAAGAGGGGCGACTCGCAATGACGCAGGATCATGCGCTTGGCAGTGAGCACCGGGAGAATGCTGGACCGGCGCCGAAGGTGTCCGGCCGCGCGTCCGGCGTGCTGCCGCGTGTTGTCTGTCTTCGGCGGGTGCAGCGTGCGTTGCAGAAGGTGTTGGGGGCTTCCGGTTTCCGCCGCGTCGATGCGCATGCGCAACCGTGGCTGGATGATTTGAAACAAGGGTCGACGCGCGTGCGGATGGAAGTGGAATGAAGTTGCTCGGCTCGGGGATGCAGGCCCGGTTCCTGCTTGCGATGGGCGGGGCGATGCTGGTGGTGGTTGCGATCCTGGCCGTGCTGCTGGGGCGGCAGGCGGCGATGCAGGGCGAGGTGAGGTCGCTCAGCAACGGCGTCATCCACGAACTGTTCGACCGCAGCGTGCGCAGCCGTGGCGAGGCCATGGTGCGCGAGCTGTCCGATGCGCTTGCCGGTCCGCTCCACAACAACGACCTGGACCAGGTCGGGGCGCTTGTGCGCAGCATTTCGCGGCAGCCGGTGGTGCGCTACGTACTGGTGTTCGACGACCGCGGGCGGCTGGTCCACGACGGCTCGGCCGGGGTGCCCGGCTCCGGGCGGCCGATGACCGATCCGCTGGCGGCCGGGGCGGTTGCCGCGCAGTCGCTGGTGGTGCAGCAGTCGCCCACGGTGCTCGACAACGCGATGCCGATCAGGATGGGCAAACAGCGCATCGGTGGTGTCCGCGTCGGCATGGCGCTGGATGAAGTGCTGCAGCGTGAGCAGGCGGCCAACGCGACCCTCGGTGCGCGGCTGCAGCAGATGGGAAGCCGGCATCTGGGCTGGCTGCTGCTGATGCTTGGCCTGCTGGTGGTGATCGGCGTGGTGGTGATCCTGTACGTGCAGCGCACGCTGGTGGCACCGATCCGCGAGCTGGCCGCAGCCGCCCGGCGCATTGAAGCAGGCGACTACCAGGCGCCGCTGCGGGAAAACACCCGCGACGATGAGGTGGGGGAGCTCGTGCGCGGCTTTGCCCGCATGCGTGATGCGATCGCCCGCCACGACCGCGAAGTGCGGCGCATGGCCTACACCGACGCCTTGACCGGGCTCACCAACCGCCTGGCGTTCCGCGAGGCGCTGGACCATCGGTTGATGGCCGCACGTGCGTCCCATCACCGGTTGGGTCTGCTGTTTGCCGATATCGATGATTTCAAGCGGGTCAATGACACGCTGGGCCATGAGGCCGGCGACGAGGCGTTGCTGCAGTTCGCCCAGCGCATCGGCCGTGCCGTGACCGAGGCCGGCGG
>NZ_JBFRFE010000820.1:0-1516 GCF_052114665.1 Stenotrophomonas sp. 2YAF22
GCCCTGGGCCTGTCCCAGATCCAGTCGCTTGCCGCAGCCGACATGGCTGCCGTCGATGCCCTGATCCGCCGCCGGCTGTCCTCGGATGTGGTGCTGATCAACCAGATCGCCGACCACATCATCTCCGCTGGCGGCAAACGCCTGCGGCCGATGCTGGTGATGCTGGCCGGCCATGCGGTCGGCGGCGCCGGCCCCGAGCACCACCAGCTGGCAGCGATCATCGAGTTCATCCACACCTCCACCCTGCTGCACGACGACGTGGTGGACGAATCCAGCCTGCGCCGCGGCCGCAGCACCGCCAATGCACTGTGGGGCAACGCGCCCAGCGTGCTGGTGGGCGACTTCCTGTACTCGCGCAGCTTCCAGCTGATGGTCGAGCTGGACCGGATGCCGGTGATGCAGATCCTGGCCGACACCACCAACCGCATTGCCGAAGGCGAAGTGCTGCAGCTGCTGCACGTGCACAACCCGGATACCGACGAAGCCGCCTACCTGCGCGTGATCGAGCGCAAGACCGCGGTGCTGTTCGCCGCCGGCACGCGCCTGGGTGCACTGGCCAGTGGTGTCGATGAAGCCACCCAGCAGGCCCTGTACGACTACGGCATGCACTTGGGCTACGCCTTCCAGATCGCCGATGACGTGCTGGATTATTCAGCCAACGCCGACGAGCTGGGCAAGAACCTGGGTGACGACCTGGCCGAAGGCAAGGCGACGCTGCCGCTGATCCATGCCATGGCCCATTCCGATGAGGCCACCCGCCAGCGCCTGCGCGCGATCGTGCAGAACGGTGATGCCTCGGCGATGCCGGAAGTGCTGGCGGCGATCCACGCCACCGGAGGCCTGGAATACAGCCGCCGTCGTGCCGAGGAATATGCCGAAGCCGCCGAACGCGCGCTCGACGGCCTGGCCGACAACGACGCCGTCGCCGCCCTGCGCGGCCTGGCCCGCTACGCGGTACAGCGCTCGCATTGACCGCACCCGGTAGTGCCGGCCGCTGGCCGGCATTCCCGATGACATCCGCAGCATCATGAGGTTGCCGACCAACGGTCGGCACCAACCAGGGCAGATGAGTGCCGACCAACGGTCGGCACCTGCAAGGACGGGTGGGTGCCGACCGTYGGTCGGCACACCTTTTCAACGTTTCTCGAACCGCTCCTCGAAGAACTCATCCAGTGCCTTCCAGGCACGCTTGGCGGCACGTTCGTTGTACTGGCAGCCCGGCGGGCTGTTGGCATCGCGCTCGGCAAAGCAGTGCACCGCACCGCTGTAGTTGGTGAACTCCCAGTCCACCTTGGCCGCATCCATTTCCTTCTGGAAGCTGCCGATATCCTCGGCGGTCACGCTCTTGTCGTCGGCGCCATTGAGCACCAGCACCGACGGGTGGCTGCCGCCGGCCTGCGCCGGCAAGGGGGAGCCGAGTCCGCCATGCAGGCTGACCACACCCGCCAGCGGCGCACCGGCGCGCGCCAGTTCCAGCACCGTGGTGCCACCGAAGCAGAAGCCCACCGCGCCGATC
>NZ_JBFRFE010000821.1:0-1516 GCF_052114665.1 Stenotrophomonas sp. 2YAF22
ATGGTGGCGTCATCCCAGCGCACGTCCATGCCGATTTCCAGGAACACSGTGACGATGCCGGTGTCCTGGCAGATCGGCCGATGGCCTTCGGCGCACATCCGCGAGTTGATCAGGATCTGCGCGATCGCCTCCTTCGCTGCCGGCGACTCCTCGCGCTCATAGGCGGCGGCAAGGTTCTTGATGTAGTCGACCGGGTGGTAGTACGAGATGTACTGCAGCGCGTCGGCGACGGACTGGATGAGGTCTTCCTGCTTGATCGATGTCACGGATTGCTCGCTTGCTGAAGGCTGGCGGGGGTAATCCGCCCATTTTACCCCCTCCCTCGACCGTGGGGTGGTGGTGCCGGCCGCTGGCCGGCAAGATCTGACCTGCCCTCTGTCACGCTGCACCCCGCTGGCGCGTCCTTGCCCACATGAACGCCGAAACCGCCTTCCAGACCCACCGCCCACGCCTGATGGCGCTGGCCTACCGCCTTCTTGGCAGCCGCAGCGACGCCGAGGACGTGGTCCAGGACGCCTGGCTGCGCTGGGCCGGCAGCGATGCGGCCGCCATCGTCGACCCCGAGGCCTGGCTGGTGACCACCACCACCCGGCTGGGCCTGGACCGGCTGCGGGCGGCCAAGCGCGAGCGCGCGCACTACGTCGGCCCGTGGCTGGCCGAACCGCTGGCGATCACCCTCGAACCCGACCCGGCGCCCGGCCCTGCGCAGCTGCACGCGCTGGCCGACGGCGTCTCCGTGGCCTTCCTGACCCTGCTCGAACAGCTCGGACCGGAGGAACGCGCCGCCTTCCTGCTGAAGGAAGCCTTCGACCACGACTACCGCGAGATTGCCGAGCTGATCGGCCACAGCGAGGCCAATTGCCGCCAGCTGGTGCACCGGGCCCGGCAGCGCCTGCAGTCTGGGCGGCCGCGCTTCAATGCCGATGCCAGCCAGCACCGGCAGCTGCTGGCGCGTTTCATGGACGCCTCCCAGCGGGGCGACAGCGAGGCCATCCAGGCGTTGCTGCATGCCAACGCGCTGCTGGTTTCCGATGGCGGTGGCGTGGTCACCGCAGCGGTGCGGCCACTGCTGGGTGCCGAGCGTATCGGCCGCCTGTACTGGGCCATCGCCCGTCGCGGCGCGGCGCATCCGGCACAGCTCGGCTACGTCAATGGCGAACCGGCGATCCTGCGTTTCGAAGGCGACCACCTGCACTCGATCACCACCATCGAAGTGGTCGATGGCCGCATCGCCAATCTCTACAGCGTGCTCAATCCGAACAAATTGCCGTCGGTTGTCACGCGCGGCGATGCTGCGGCGTCCTTGTAATGAAAGGCGGCCACCGTGGCCGCCGTGGAGCCGAAAATGTCCGACCACGCCTCTCCCCGCGTTCCCTACACCCGCCTGGCCGCCGAGGCCTTCAAGGGCCTGCTGGCCACCAGCAAGGCAGTGCATGACAGTTCGATCGATCCGACGTTGATGGAACTGGTGTTCCTGCGCGTGTCGCAGCTCAACGGCTGCGGCCACTGCATGGAC
>NZ_JBFRFE010000822.1:0-1512 GCF_052114665.1 Stenotrophomonas sp. 2YAF22
CGTTTCGAGGCCGACCACGTCGATACCGATGCCGGCGGTGACTGCGAAGGCGCCGATCCAGTCCTGCTTGCCGCTATCGGCCGGGGCAATGAAATCGGCAAGGCAGAAATCCGGGCGTTCAGCAGGCTTGTCCACCTGTTGCCGCAGGAAGTGCAGGGTGGTCTCGCCATCGGGATGCTGCACGCGTACGTCGTCGCCGATGCTGTTGGCAGGCCACAGGCCGAACACGGCCTTGGCCTGCAGCCACTTCTCGTTGACGATGCGGTGGAGCATCGCGCGCGCGTCCTGGTACAGCTCGCTGGCCTGGGTGCCGACGATCTCATCGGTGAGGATGGCCGGATATTTGCCGGCCAGCTCCCACGCCTGGAAGAACGGCGTCCAGTCGATGTAGGGCACCAGCTCGGCCAGCGGGTAGTCATCGAATACATGCAGGCCCGGCTGCTTCGGTGCGGGTGGCGTGTACGCCTGCCAGTCGCACTGGAACTTCTGGCCACGTGCATGTTCCAGCGAGACCAGGCGCTTGGCGTCACCGCGGTTGCGGTGGCGGGTGCGGATCTCGGCGTAGTCCGCCTCGTTGGCGGCGACGAACGCATCCCGCAGCTCGCGCGAGATCAGCGACTGCGCCACACCCACGGCGCGCGAGGCGTCCTTCACCCAGACCGTCGGGGCTTTGTAGTGCGGGTCGATCTTCAACGCGGTGTGCGCACGCGAGGTGGTCGCGCCGCCGATCATCAGCGGCAGATCGAAGCCCTGCCGCTGCATTTCACGGGCGACATGGCTCATTTCTTCCAGCGACGGTGTGATCAGGCCGGACAGGCCGATGATGTCGGCGTGGTGCTCGCGGGCGGCATCGAGGATCTTCTGCGCCGGAACCATCACGCCCAGATCGATCACCTCGAAGTTGTTGCAGGCCAGGACCACGCCGACGATGTTCTTGCCGATGTCGTGCACATCGCCCTTCACCGTGGCCATGATGATCTTGCCGTTGCTCTTGGCGGTGTCGCCGCTGCGGGCCTTTTCGGCTTCGATGTAGGGCAGCAGGTAGGCCACTGCCTTCTTCATCACCCGTGCCGATTTCRCCACCTGCGGAAGGAACATCTTGCCGGCACCGAACAGGTCGCCGACCACGTTCATGCCGGCCATCAGCGGGCCTTCAATGACGTCCAGCGGGAGGCTGGAACGTTGCCGGGCTTCTTCGGTATCGGCTTCGACCCAGGCATCCAGGCCATGCACCAGCGCATGCGCCAACCGTGCATCCACCGGCTTCTCGCGCCAGGCCAGGTCTTCGGTCTTCGCCGCACCCTTGCTGCCCTTGTAGCGCTCGGCRATTTCAAGCAGGCGCTCGGTAGCGTCGCGGCGGCGGTTGAGGATCACGTCCTCCACCCGCTCGCGCAGGTCCGGCTCCAGTTCGTCGTAGATCGGCATGGTGCCGGCATTGACGATGCCCATGTCCATGCCCGCGGCGATGGCGTGGTACAGGAACACCGAGTGGATGGCCTGGCGTACCGTTTC
>NZ_JBFRFE010000823.1:0-1511 GCF_052114665.1 Stenotrophomonas sp. 2YAF22
GTTTCAGTGGCCCACCGCCGCGGCCTGCAGGTGCCGGGGGATCTTTCGGTGGTGGGCTTCGACGACACCTCCGCCGCGACAATGGTGTGGCCGGAACTGACCACCATCCATCAGCCGGTCGCAGAGATGGCGGACAACGCGATAGACATCCTGCTGCGGGAAATGCGCCGCCCCGCGTCTTCAAGGCGCGCCACTGTCAACCACGTGCTTGCGCACCAGTTGATCACGCGCGCCTCGGTATCGGCACCGCAGCTGTCCTCTGGACTCCGGGCACCCCGGATCGCAACGCGGCAAGCCCCGGACATCGATGGACAAGGGGGCTGAAGCACCCGCCGGGTCCCGGCCGGCCTACAGCCGACGCATCATCAGCTGGGCCGAGCCTGGGCACAGTTCACTGAACTGCGTCGACGCAGCGATGAATCCCGGTGCTGCATCGCGCGCGACGCGCACATAGCCAAGCTGCTCGAAGAACGGTGCTGCCGTGGTCGTGAGAAGGAACACGGTCCTGCCACCCGCCGCCTTGGCATGCTGCTCCAGTTCCACCACCAGTTGCCGCCCCAGGCCCCTGCCCTGCGACATCGGCTGGATCGCCAACGAGCGCAGGAGCACGACGTCGCGGCTCGATTCATAGCCCACGCAACCGAGCAGCTCTCCATTCAACGACGCTGCCAGAAGGGTGATCGGCCTGCCTGCACGCAGATCCTCCGTAGGCAGGCCGCTGGTCTCCAGCAGGGCCAGCACGTCGGCAGACAGCGCTGTCTCCATCACTCGCATGCGGCAGCTCTCGCTTTGTTCCGGCCAGGCGACCTGCAGCGGCGACAGGGGCTCATCGCCCACTCCGCGCGGCGTGGGCGCGGTCGCTGGTGGACGCCGCCTGCTGGCAGGGAAGCGCAGTCTCCAGCGCTTCAATGACCAGAGATGCGGCATCCTGATGCAGTCGTTCGGCGGGTAGCTGCCGGATGTGCGAAGACACACGGTCGACCAGTTCATGGGGAAGGATCTGCCCCTGGCCGCACCACTGCCCTCGGCCTGCGTCCGCAATACCCTGGATATAGGCGCTCGCGCGGGCGCTCGACAGGTCCCGGCACTGATCACTGCTGCAGAATCCGCTTTCGCCCTTGCCCTGCAGGAGCCTGGCCAGCTCTGCTCCGCTCACGAACCACGTGCGCGCAGCCGGTGCCGTCTCGGCCAGCGCGGACCCCGCCAACAGGCATAGGCAGAGCACAAAGGCGGCGGGCACGCAGCGTGCTCTCCTGCTGACTGGATCCCTGCGGGTGCCTGTGCTTGTCATCTAGTTCTCCTGGGCCGCATGGCCGCGCTCCTGGATACAGTCGAACTGATTGCGTGGAGTGAACTGCGGGTCGTCCGCTCCGTCCAGCATGAGCTCGACCATTGCATCGAAGGTCGCAGCGGTCTCGCCGGCCTGCGCCGGCGTCATGAAGCCCGAATCGCCCTTGCCGGCGAGGTGGACCGCAGCAACCGTCTCCCGCTCACCGTCCTCGGCCCATAGG
>NZ_JBFRFE010000824.1:0-1508 GCF_052114665.1 Stenotrophomonas sp. 2YAF22
GGCGCGCCACTGCTGGTGCTGTATGCCGACCAGCTGGCACCGATGGAAGCGGCGGTGCGCAGGGCCGGTGGCCAGATCGTGCGAACCGTGTTTTCTTTCCCCGGCGGCAGCCGTTTCCAGTTCGTCGAGCCCGGTGGCAACGAACTGGCGGTCTGGTCCGAGCGCGACCCGGCCTGAGTGCCGCCCCACCCGCAACATCGAGGTAGCACATGCGTTACGCGCTCGGCGTCGAGTACGACGGCAGCGATTTCAGGGGATGGCAGAACCTGGGCGAGGGCGGACCCAGTGTCCAGGCCAGCCTGGAGCAGGCCCTGTCATCGGTGGCCGACACCCCGCTGCAGGTGGTCTGCGCCGGCCGCACCGATGCCGGCGTGCACGGGCAGTGCCAGGTCGTGCACTTCGACACCGACGTGGTGCGTGATCCGCGCGCCTGGATGCTCGGCACCACCACCCGCCTGCCGCGTTCGATCGCGGTGCGCTGGTGCGTGCCGGTGGCGGATGACTTCCATGCCCGTTTCTCCGCCCGCGCACGACGTTATCGCTACCGTCTGCTCAATCGCGAAGTGCGCCCGGCGCTGGGCCGGCAGACCCTGAGCTGGGAGCGGCGATCGCTCGATGCCGAGCGCATGCACCAGGCCGGGCAGGCCCTGCTGGGCGAGAACGATTTCAGCGCCTTCCGCTCGGTCCAGTGCCAGGCCCTGCATGCCCGGCGAGAGCTGCAGTCGCTGCAGGTCAGCCGCCACGACGACGTCATCGAGGTGGCGGTGCGCGGCAATGCATTCCTTCATCACATGGTCCGCAATATCGTCGGTTCGTTGATACTGGTCGGCAGTGGCGAGCAGCCGGTGGAGTGGATCGCCGAACTGCTGGCCGGGCGCGACCGCACCGTGGCCGGTCCCACCGCTCCTCCGCAGGGACTGGTGTTCCTGGGGCCGCTGTACCCCGACAACTGGCATCTGCCCGCCGAGGTAACGCTATGAGCCGCTCCTACTACCGTACCCGCATCAAGTTCTGTGGCATGACCCGTGCCGGCGACGTGCGCCTGGCCGGCGAGCTGGGCGTGGATGCGGTGGGCTTCATCTTCGCCCGCGAGAGCAGCCGCCGGGTCGCGCCGGCCGAAGCGCGCGCGATGCGCCAGGCGATCGCACCGATGGTCGACGTGGTGGCGCTGTTCCGCAACAACAGCAGGGAAGAAGTGCGCGAGGTGCTGCGCACCGTGCGGCCGACCCTGCTGCAGTTCCATGGCGAGGAAGACGAGAGCTTCTGCCGCAGCTTCAACATGCCTTACCTGAAGGCGATCGCCATGGGCGGGCGCGAGGAGATCAATGCGCGCACCCTGCAGCTGCGCTACCCCAGCGCCGCCGGCTTCCTGTTCGACAGCCATRCACCTGGCGGCGGCGGCGGTACCGGCGTGGCCTTCGACTGGTCGCGTATCCCCACCGGCCTGCACCGGCCGTTCCTGTTGGCCGGAGGCCTGACGCCGGAGAACGTGCATGACGCCGTGCTGG
>NZ_JBFRFE010000825.1:0-1504 GCF_052114665.1 Stenotrophomonas sp. 2YAF22
GCCACGAACTGCGTGCGCAGGACGGGCACGTGATACGCGATGAGCATGGTGACGACACCGCCGACTGGCTGCATGCGCTTCATCAACAAGCCATGCGTTTCGCCCATGGCCACCCCGGCGTACTGGTCGAGAACAAGGGCGTCGGCCTGGCCCTGCACTGGCGTGGCGCGCCGCATGCAGCCAACGATGTGCGCGCCTTCGCCGACCGCCATGTTCGCGGCCGTGCCAGCTATCGCCTGCAGCCGGGCGACCATGTCGTCGAATTCGTCCCGGTGGCTACCAACAAAGGCCGAGCCGTACGTCGGCTGATGCAGTACCTGCCGTTCCGTGGTCGTCTGCCGGTGTTCCTCGGCGATGACCTGACCGATGAATTCGGCTTCGATGCGGCCAATGGCCTGCATGGCTGGAGCGTGCTGATCGGCGAACGTGAACCCAGCGCGGCGGTGTTCGCGCTGCCCGACATACGCAGCGTGCACGCCTGGCTGCGTGAGAATGCGTATTGACCCCGGCCCCCACGGCCGCAACCGAGATGTACCGCGTGATGACCCAACCCGATCTTGATCTGGGCGTGGTCGGCAACGGCAGCTTCGGCGCCCTTATCGACAAGCACGCCCGTGTTGTCTGGAGTTGCCTGCCGACCTTCGACGGCGACCCGACCTTCTGTGCACTGCTCAGCCCCAACCAGCAGACCGGCGGCGACTTCGCCATCGAGCTGGAGGATTTCGCCGGCAGCGAACAGGAATACCTCACCAATACCGCGATCCTGCGCACCGTGCTGCGCGATGCGCATGGCGGCGCGCTGGAAATCCTCGATTTCGCCCCGCGCTGGCGCCAGAACGACCGTTTCTACCGGCCGGTCAGCCTCATCCGCCAGGTGCGCCCGTTGTCCGGCAGCCCGCGCATCGTGATCCGCGCACGACCACTGGCCGACTGGGGCGCGCGCGTGCCCGAGTCCACCTGGGGCAGCAACCACGTGCGCTGGATCCTGCCCGAGCATGTGCTGCGCCTGACCACCGACGTGCCTGTGCGCTTCGTGCGTGATGGCCTGCCGTTCGTGCTCAACCATCCCATCCACCTGATACTGGGCGTGGATGAATCGCTCAACCGCTCCATCAGCGGCTACGTGCAGGAAGCGTTCCAGCGCACCCGCGACTACTGGCGCGAATGGGTGCGCTACCTGTCCATCCCGCTGGAATGGCAGGACGCGGTGATCCGCAGTGCGATCACCCTCAAACTCTGCCAGTACGAGGACAGCGGCGCGATCATCGCGGCAATGACCACCTCGATTCCGGAAGCGCCCGGCAGTGTCCGCAACTGGGATTACCGCTACTGCTGGCTGCGCGATGCCGCCTTCGTGGTGCGCGCGCTGAACCGTCTGGGCGCCACCCGCACGATGGAGCAATTCCTGGGCTACATCTTCAACCTGGCCACCACCGACGGCACGCTGCAGCCGCTGTACGGCATCGGCTTCGAAGCCAAGCTGGACGAGGACGAAGTACCCAGC
>NZ_JBFRFE010000826.1:0-1498 GCF_052114665.1 Stenotrophomonas sp. 2YAF22
ATCCTGGAGGGCAGTGGCGGCACAGGCCCACGTTTCGACGCAGCCGACCTTGAGGCCCTGCTGTCTCCCCTGCCCGGCGCGCCGGCCAAACGCGCGGCAGGCAGACGCAGGGCCACCCGCACGTGACCACTTCGGCGGTCAGGCAGCGTTGGGGCTATGGAAACGATTCCCATACAAGGCTGGGATTACACTAGCCAACTGATCTGACAAAGGATTCCAGCGATGCCCCTGCCCGCCTTCAAGGCTTATGACATCCGCGGCCGCGTGCCGGAAGAACTGAACGAAGACCTCGCCCGCCGGATCGGCGTGGCCTTGGCCGATCAGTTGTCACCCGGGCCAGTGGTGGTGGGGCACGACGTGCGCCTGACCAGTCTGGCGCTGCAGGACGCGCTGGCGGTGGGCCTGCGCGGCGCGGGCCGGGAAGTGATCGACATCGGCCTGTGCGGCACCGAGGAAGTCTATTTCCAGACCGACCATCGCGGTGCAGCAGGCGGTGTGATGGTTACCGCCAGCCACAACCCGATGGACTACAACGGCATGAAGCTGGTCAAGGAGAACGCCCGGCCGATCAGTTCCGATACCGGCCTGTTCGCGATCTCCGATGCCGTGGCGGCCGACAGCGCAACACCGCAGCCGCCGACCGCAGGCCAACGCAGCGAGCACGACAAGAGCGCCTACATCCAGCATCTGCTGTCCTATGTGGACAGCACCAAGCTCAAGCCCCTCAAGCTGGTGGTCAACGCAGGCAATGGTGGCGCCGGCGCCATCGTCGACCTGCTGGCGCCGCACCTGCCGTTCGAGTTCATCCGCATCTGCCACGAACCCGATGGCAGCTTCCCCAACGGCATTCCCAATCCGCTGCTGCAGGAGAACCGCGCCGCCACGGCCGAGGCGGTCCGCGAGCACGGCGCCGACTTCGGCATTGCCTGGGACGGCGATTTCGACCGCTGCTTCTTCTTCGACCACAGCGGGCGCTTCATCGAGGGCTACTACCTCGTCGGCCTGCTGGCCAAGGCGGCGCTGGACCGTAACCCGGGTGGCAAGATCGTGCATGACCCACGCCTGGTCTGGAACACCGTGGAGATGGTCGAACAGGCGGGTGGTGTGCCGGTGCTGTGCAAGAGCGGCCATGCCTTCATCAAGGAGAAGATGCGCGCAGAGGACGCGGTGTACGGCGGCGAAATGAGCGCCCATCACTACTTCCGCGAATTCGCCTATGCCGACTCGGGCATGATCCCCTGGCTGCTGATCGCCCAGCTCATTTCCGAAAGCGGGCGTTCGCTGGCCGACTGGGTCGAAGACCGCATGGCCGCCTATCCGTGCAGTGGCGAGATCAACTTCAAGGTCAGCGATGCGAAGGCGTCCGTGGCCCGCGTGATGGAACACTTCGCCGCGCAGTCGCCGGCGCTGGATCATACCGATGGCATCAGTGCCGACTTCGGCGACTGGCGTTTCAACCTGCGCAGCTCCAACACCGAGCCCTTGCTGCGCCTGAACG
>NZ_JBFRFE010000827.1:0-1495 GCF_052114665.1 Stenotrophomonas sp. 2YAF22
CCGGTGCCTTGGCCTGCGTGCTGTTGCCGGTGTTGCCGCCGCTGTGGCTGTCTGTTCTGGCGGCCGCCGTGGCGGCGTTGGGCTGGGTGCTGCGCTGGCGCGGGCGCGCGGCGGCTGCGCTGCTGTTCGGCTTGGCCTGGACGTCCTGCCATGGGCATTGGGCATTGCAGGCGCAGCTGCCGGCCGGTGCTGCTGCCCAGGATGTGCTGGTCCGGGGGCAGGTCGTCGACCTGCCGAAGCAAGCGCCTGGATACACCCGGTTCGAATTCCGGGTCGATGCGTCCGATGCGACGCCGATGCTGCGTGGAAAGCGGCTGCAGGTGTTCTGGCACGCGCCCCGGCGCGGGCCGGTCGACGCCGGGGCTGATCAGAGACATCGCCTGCACGCCGGCGCGGACTGGCAGTTGTCGCTGCGCGTGCGGCCGCCACRCTCGCGTATCAATCCAGGGGGCTTCGATGGCGAACGGCATGCGTTGCTGCACGGGCTGGCAGCGAGTGGCAACGTGCGTGATGCCAGCACCACGAGGCAGCTGCGTCCCGCGCACGGCCTGCCCGCTTGGCGCGAGCGCACCAGTGCGGCCATCGCCACGCAGATCGCACACCCCTCGGCACGGTTCATCCAGGCCTTGGCGCTGGGCGATACGCGTGGCCTGTCCGATATCGACTGGGCGCAGCTGCGCGCGCTGGGCCTGACCCACCTGATCGCCATTTCCGGCTTCCATGTCGGTCTGGTGGCGGGCTTCGCCGCATTGCTGTGTTCTGTTCTCTGGCGGTCCTGGCCGGGGCTTGCCGGGTTCTGGCCACGACCACAGGCGGCGGCCTGCGCGGCGGCGGTGGCAGCGGCCGGCTATGCCGTTGTCGCAGGCAGCGAGCTGCCGACTGTGCGCACCGCGTTGATGATCGCGGTGGTGGCCCTGGCACGCGTCGTCCGCCGTCCGGTGACAGTGGCACAGGGCTTGGCGCTGGCCGCGCTGGCGATGTTGCTGCCGGCACCGCTGTCGGTGCTGTCTGCGGGCTTCTGGCTCAGTTTCGGCGGCGTACTGTGGTTGTTGTGGTGCCTGCCGCAGGGGCGGCCGAAGGGGGGCGCCGCGATGCTGCGCGGCGCGCTGGCAGGACAGGGGGTGGCCAGCGTCGCTCTGCTGCCGCTGGCAGTGGCGCTGTTTGGCGGAACCGCGCGGCTGGGGCCGCTGGTGAATCTGCCGGTCATTCCGCTGTGGAGCCTGCTGGTAGTGCCTTTGGCCCTGCTGGGAACCGCTCTGGAGGCCCTGCTTAGTGGGGCAGGGCAGTGGCCTTGGCGCGCGGCAGCCTGGGTGTTCGATGGCAGTTGGCAGCTGATGCAGCCGTTGGCCGAGCACCCGCAGGCGATGTGGTGGCTGGCGCAGGGGCCAGCCTGGGCGGTGCCGGCGGCGTTGCTGGGGGTGTTCTGGTGGTTGTTGCCGCGTGGTGCCGGTGCGGTGCTTGCCGGGTCATTGCTGTGCCTGCCATTGCTGTGGCC
>NZ_JBFRFE010000828.1:0-1493 GCF_052114665.1 Stenotrophomonas sp. 2YAF22
GTCCTGCATCGCGTCCTTGGCGTTCACGTCGGCACCGGCCTCGATCAGCTCACGCGCCGCGTCCACGTTGTTGCCGTGGGTGGCCAGCAGCAGGGCCGTACGGCCCTGGCCATCACGGGCTTCCAGATCGGCACCCGCGTCCAGTGCCTCGCGCACGGCCTCGACATCGCCGCGGCTGGCGGCATCACGCAATTGCGCATCGGCGTCGCCTCGGGAAGTCGCCGTGCACGCCGGGATCACCATGACCAGCAGGCACAGCAACAGCATGCGACCCAATGCCGAACGATGCTGCCGGGAGCGAGGGGTATGCATCGTGACTCTCCTCATGCGCGATGGCGCCGGCCATTGCCGGCCCCTGCCCTGCATGGTAGAAGTCGGCACGGGTATCCAGAAGTGAAATGTTCAAATGCAAGACAGTGCCAAATCGAATAGAACAATGTTCGAACTGGACCTGCTGCGGGCCCTGGTGATGGTCGCCGACTGCGGCAGCTTCACCACGGCGGCCACCCGCCTGCACTCTACCCAGTCCACGGTCAGCCAGAAGATCCGCCGCCTGGAGGAGCTCGCCGGTCACCGCCTGCTCGAGCGCGGCCACCGCGACGTGCATCCCACCGATGCCGGTCACACCCTGCTGGGCTATGCCCGGCGCATGCTGGATCTGAACGAGGAGCTGGCCCAGGCATTGGCCGGCGCCACCGTGGAGACCGCAGTGCGCATCGGTGTGCCGGAGGACTTCGTCAACGCACAGACCACGCGCATGCTCGCTGCCTTCAGCCGCCGCCACCCGCAGGTCAAGCTGGAAATCAGCAGCGGTCTCAGCCGTGATCTGGCCCACGGCTTTGACCATGGCGAGCTGGACCTGGTGCTGGTCAAGCAGCGTCGCAACACCCGCCAGGCCGTGCATTGCCGGCGCGAACCGATGCACTGGATCGACAGCCTGCGCAGCAGCAGCCTGCAGCAGGACCCGCTGCCACTGGTCACCTTCCCGCCACGCGGGCTGTACCGCGACGAGATGATCCAGGCCGTCGAAGCGCTGGGCCTGCGCTGGCGCATCGCGTTCACCAGTTCCTCGTTGAGCGGCATCCAGGGTGCGGTGGCCGACGGCATCGGCATCAGCCTGTTGCCACGTCGCGCGGTCAACCGCGAACACCGCATCATCGATGGCGAGCGCGACCTGCCGGTGGTCGACAACTACGAGATCGGCCTGCTGCATCGCGCCGATGCCGATGATGCGGTGCGTGCGCTGGCCAGCGAGTTGTGGCGCCAGGTGCAGCGCGAGCCGGAATAGTCGGCAGGGCTGCGCCCTGCACCCGCCGAAGCGGTAGTGCCGGCCGCTGGCCGGCAACCTCAACAGCCGAAGCAACAGCAACAGCAACAGCAGGCTTCCTGAGGGATGGCGGGGTGGGTCCGGTGGCAGGGGCCGCTGCAAGTACATCCCTGTAAGCTCGGTCGCCGCATCCATGCGGCTCACGCCCCCGCAACCGGACCCACCC
>NZ_JBFRFE010000829.1:0-1492 GCF_052114665.1 Stenotrophomonas sp. 2YAF22
GATCCAGGATCTGCGGGCGTTTTCTTTGTGCGTCGCGTTGACCTGCGGCCGACGATCGCGGTGCTAGGTTCGCAGCATGACCGCCGAGCGGACCCCGCCGATGACCAGTGCGAACAAGGCCACCCTGCTGGCTGCGAATGCTGCGATTTCCGTATTGGATATCGAAGGGTCCCTGCAGCACTGCACCGATGACATCGAGTGGAACGCGATCGGTGACACGGTCATCAGTGGCAAGGCGGCCCTTCGCCAATGGATGAAAGCGAACTACCAGGAACCTCCCGAGTTCACCGTGATCGAACTGGTGGCCGAAGATGACATGGTGGTGGCTGTGGGCACGATCGTGACCACGGACACCGATGGCCGACGGACCACGCGTCTTTACAGCGACGTCTGGCGTTTCCGTGACGGCAGGATGGCTACGCTCCGGGCCTTTGTTGTCGACCCCGGATCAGCTGCCTGATGCAGCCAGCGCCTGCGAAGGTCCGGCCAACGGGCCGCAGCTGGGTATGATCGAGGCATCATGACGCCGCCTGATTCCCCGCAGGACCCGCTGCAGCGCTTCCGTCCGGCGACGCAGGCGTGGTTCCGTGCCGCGTTCGACGCCTCCACGCCGGTGCAGGATCAGGCCTGGTCGTCGATCGGTGCCGGTCAACATACCCTGGTCATCGCGCCAACCGGATCGGGCAAGACACTTGCCGCATTCCTGCATGCCATCGACCAGCTGTTCGCCGAGCGTGATCGGCAAGCGCGTGCAGCGCCGTCGGCCAAGCCGGTGCGGCGCACCCGCGTGCTTTACCTGTCCCCGATCAAGGCGCTGGGCAGCGACGTGCAGCGCAACCTGCAGGTGCCGCTGCAGGGCATCATCGACGAGCGCGCCCGACGCGGCGAGCCGGCGGTGCAGCTGACCGTCGCATTGCGTACCGGCGATACCTCCAGCAGTGAACGTGCAGGCCTGGTGCGGCGGCCGCCGGACATCCTGATCACTACGCCCGAGTCGCTGTACCTGATGTTGACCTCGCAGGCACGCGAGATCCTGCGCGATGTGCATACCGTCATTCTCGATGAAATCCATGCAGTGGCCGGTGGCAAACGCGGTTCGCATCTGGCGCTGAGCCTGGAACGGCTGGATGCGCTGCTGCACGAGCCGGCGCAGCGCATCGGCCTGTCGGCCACGGTGCGGCCGGTCGACGAGGTGGCGGCGTTCCTGGGCGGCGACCGCCCGGTGAGCGTGGTCCAACCCGGCTCGGCGCGGCAGCTGCAGATGCGCATCGTAGTGCCGGTGGAAGACATGTCCAGCCTGACTACGCAGGGCACGCCCGGGGAGCGCGACGGCGGCGCGCGGATCGGCTCGATCTGGCCGCACGTGGAGGCAAGCATTCTCGACAATGTGCTGCGCCATCGCTCGACGATTGTCTTTGCCAATTCGCGTGGCGTAGCCGAAAAGCTGACCGCGCGCCTGAACGAGCTGCACGCCGGACGCAGTGGCGAAGAC
>NZ_JBFRFE010000830.1:0-1483 GCF_052114665.1 Stenotrophomonas sp. 2YAF22
AAGCTGGCGTCAGCATGGGTGCTGACGCCAGCTTCACGCGCTGAATCCGATGTAACCCGTTGGCCACGTCATCTGCCCGGGGCGGTTGCCGTTGCTAGAATCCGGCCGCAGGAGGAACGACCTCCCCCACATCGGGATTCAATGACCAGGACGGCCTGGCCCTACCAAAGGAGGGCTGTCATGGCCTGGATCTATCTGTTGTTTGCCGGCTTGCTGGAAATCGTCTGGGCGGTGTCGATGAAGCAGTCTGAAGGCTTCACCAAACTCACCCCCACCGTCATCACCATCGTCGGCATGATCGCCAGCTTCTGGCTGCTGGCCGTCGCCATGCGCAGCCTGCCGCTGGGCACCGCCTATACGATCTGGACCGGTATCGGCGCGGTCGGTGCCTTCGTGGTCGGCATCGTGTTCCTGGGCGAGCAGGTCAGCCCGATGCGGATTGGCGCGGCGGTACTCATCGTCGCCGGCCTGGTGCTGATGAAACTCTCCAGCAGCTGAGTCCGGTTGCGAGCGCGACGGGAATATGGATATTCCCGTTCTGCAGAAACAAGAGAATATGCATTTTCGGCAAAGTCGTGACGACTGCCGTGATTATTTGACGGCCATCATGAAAATAACGTGCCGGATTCACGTGGTGCTGGCGGTGACGGCCGCACAGTGCGCCCATTCGTCGAGCGAAACCGGGGAGTTTTCGCGCTGACGGACATGCAGGGGCGCGCAGTTCCTGCAGCGCTTGCACGTGAAAGTGTGACTGTTTTCCAAGGTTGATACCGCAGGTCTTGTTCCCGGGTGGAGCAGGGCGGGACGACATCACCTCAAAAAAACCTGCCTGCTGTGCCACCGGTCATTTCATGGAGATTTACCGATGAACCGCATTTACCGTCTGGTTTTCAATCGTGCCCTTGGTGTGATGCAGGTGGCCTCGGAAATCACCCAGAATCCGACGGGAGGCGGTAAATCGGCAGGACGACATCTGCCGGGCCTGAAGGCGCATCGGCTGGCGCTGGCATTGACCGCTACTTTGGCCAGTGGGTCGGCGTTTGCGGCATGCACCACGGCCGGTGCGGTGATTACCTGCGATGGCGCGACGGACCAGAACACTCTTTCCAGTACCGCCAATGGCGTGACCCTGAACATCGCCACCGGCGCGGTGCTGAGCGTGCCGCCGGTGTTGGGGGGCACTGCGGTGACGCTGTCCGGCAACGGCATTACGGTGAACAACCAGGGCACGATCGATCCCACCATCAACGGCGGCTTGAGCCTTGCGGCGGCAGGCATGGTGCTGGGCAACAACACTGCCGGTGGCAATACCATCAACGTCAACAACCAGGCGGGCGGCAGCATCAAGGGCCTGGTCAACATCGGTTCGATTCTTGGGTTTGGTGGACAGGCACTGGTCACGCAGAACGCTGCCGGTGGTGTCACCAACATCACCAATGACGGCACCGTGGACATGTCCATCCTCGGGGCGGGGCTGTTCACC
>NZ_JBFRFE010000831.1:0-1483 GCF_052114665.1 Stenotrophomonas sp. 2YAF22
GTGTATGCCACTCTGGGTGACCTGATGGGCGGCGCGATCCACGCGCTCGCACTGAAAACCGTGACCCCGGCCGAAGCCGGCTGAACCGCAGAAGATCCCCAATACATGGCCAAGATCGTTGTGACCGGCGGCGCTGCGCTGCACGGTGAAGTAAGCATCTCCGGCGCCAAGAACGCCGTCCTCCCCATCCTGTGCGCAACCCTGCTGGCCGACGCGCCGGTGGAGATCACCAACGTGCCGCATCTGCACGATGTGGTCACCACGGTGAAGCTGCTGGGCGAACTGGGCGCGAAAGTGACCATCGACCAGGGCACGCTGTCGCGCGGCAGCGCGATCGTGGTCGACCCGCGTTCGGTCAACCAGCATGTGGCTCCGTATGAGCTGGTCAGGACCATGCGTGCCTCGATCCTGGTGCTGGGCCCGCTGCTGGCCCGCTTCGGCGCCGCCGAAGTATCGCTGCCCGGCGGCTGCGCGATCGGTTCGCGCCCGGTCGACCAGCACATCAAGGGCCTGCAGGCACTCGGTGCCGACATCGTGGTCGAGAACGGCTTCATCAAGGCCACCGCCAAGCGCCTGAAGGGTGGCCACTTCACCTTCGACATGGTCAGCGTGACCGGTACCGAGAACGTGCTGATGGCCGCAGTGCTGGCCGAAGGCACCACCATCCTCGACAACGCGGCGATGGAACCGGAAGTCACCGACCTGGCGCACTGCCTGATCGCTCTCGGCGCGAAGATCGAAGGCCTGGGCACCGCCCGCCTGGTCATCGAAGGCGTCGAACGCCTGTCCGGTGGCCGCCATGAAGTGCTGCCCGACCGCATCGAAACCGGCACCTTCCTGGTGGCCGCAGCGATGACCGGTGGCAAGGTCACCGTCAACCGCGCGCGCCCGAACACCATGGACGCGGTGCTGGCCAAGCTGGTGGAAGCCGGCGCGACCATCGAGACCACCGAAGACAGCATCACCCTGGACATGCACGGCAAGCGGCCGAAGGCAGTCAACCTGACCACCGCGCCGTATCCGGCGTTCCCGACCGACATGCAGGCGCAGTTCATGGCGCTCAACTGCGTGGCCGACGGCGTGGGCGTGATTAATGAAACGATCTTCGAGAACCGTTTCATGCACGTCAACGAGCTGCTGCGCCTTGGCGCGGATGTGCAGGTGGAAGGCCACACGGCCATCGTGCGTGGTCACGAGCGCCTGAGCGGTGCACCGGTGATGGCAACCGACCTGCGCGCGTCCGCGTCGCTGATCCTGGCCGGCTTGATGGCCGATGGCGATACCACCATCGATCGCATCTACCACCTTGATCGCGGCTACGAAAACATCGAAGAAAAGCTGTCTTCGCTCGGCGCCACCATCCGGCGCGTGGCCGCATGATCCTGCGCGGCAGGTTCAGCCGTCGCCGCAAGGCGCTTCTGGTGCTGGTGCTGATCGTGCTGGCGTGGCTGGGCTATGCCATGTTGGCGTACCAGGCATAGCC
>NZ_JBFRFE010000832.1:0-1475 GCF_052114665.1 Stenotrophomonas sp. 2YAF22
GCGCTTGGTCACACTCATCGCGTTGGACGTCGGCGGCGACGTCAACAGGAATTCGCTTTCCTTCTCGATGGTGGCGCTGGTCTCGGTGGTCACGGCGTGTGTCCTCTTGGCGTGATGGATGGTGGCTCGGAGCATCGGGTGACGCGGCCCGGGACATGACAGCCCAGGGTGGCAGACCGGTGTCGCAGGGATTGAGACCCTGCGCCTGTGGCTGCCGCTGGCAGTGCTGACCGGTGCCGCTGCGGGCATGGAGGGCGTATCACCGGAGGGTCCGGCGATCCATTCCATGGACCCGGCGGCTTGGGGTCCCCACAACCGACAGCCACAAGATAGTGGGGGTAGTGGGGCCCGTCAACGCCAAATGTAGTGAAATTCGGCAATCCCTTGCGCCGCAAGGATCGTGCCAGCGGCGCCCGGTTTGGACGCTTTGGACCTGCTGGAACGGGCTGCGCAGTCAAGCCCGAAAAGCGTCGTGGTAGCGGTAATCAGCACCCCACCAGCAGAACAATGCCAGCTTCACATGACAGGACCACGCAGGCGAGGGACAAGTCTGTGGATAGGTGGTGGGCAGACAGTGGGCAGCCGGTGGACGGGGCGGCATCAGGTAGTGCCGGCCGCTGGCCGGCAACATCATGCCCATTGGAAACATCGAGCAGATGCCGGCCAGCGGCCGGCACTATCCCTCACGCCCGGTGCGGGGTACCCAGGTACTCGGCGCTCTGCATTTCGATCAGGCGCGAGGCCGTGCGCTCGAACGCGCCCTGCAGGCGGGTACCGGTGTACAGCTCGACCGGCGAGGTGCTGGCGGTGCAGACCAGGTTGACGTGGCGGTCGTACAGTTCGTCGATCAGATTGACGAAGCGGCGCGCGGCATCCTCGTTCAGGCGATCGAAGGCCGGAATGCCGCCCAGCAGCACGGTGTTGAACTCGTGCGCGATCTCGATGTAATCCGACGGCCCACGCGGGCCTTCACACAGCGCGGCGAAGTCGAACCAGGCAATGCTCTTGCCACGCGCGCGCACCGGGATCTTGCGGCTCTCGATCTCGATGTTGCCCGCCTTGGCCGGTTGGCCGCCGCTCAGTTCGCCCCAGCGCGTGGCCAGCCAGGTGTCACTGTCGGCGGCCAGCGGCGCGCGGTACACCGGCGAGCGGGTCAGCGCGCGCATGCGGTAATCCTCGGTGCCCTCGGCGTACAGCTCCACGCAGTAGCGCTGCAGCAGGCCGATGGCCGGCATGAAGCTCTCGCGCTGCAGGCCGTTGAGGTACAGGTTTTCCACCGCCGTGTTGGAGGTGGTGACCAGGGTCACGCCCTCGGCGAACATCCGCTCCAGCAGGCGCGCCAGCAACATGGCATCGCCGATGTCGGTGACGAAGAATTCGTCCAGCACCAGCACGCGCAGGTTGCTGCGCCATTCCTGGGCGATCTTCGCCAGCGGGTCGCTCTGGCCCTGGTGCTCGCGCAGGCGCTCGTGGAC
>NZ_JBFRFE010000833.1:0-1472 GCF_052114665.1 Stenotrophomonas sp. 2YAF22
CAGTGCACCTGTGGATTGTTGGTTGCGATTCATTTTCGCGGCGTTACAGCGCGCGCGGGCAAACAGTTACCGATGAAAACACTCTAGAATCCGGCCCCCACGTTGGTTTGCAGCACCCCACGCGTCCATAGAACGGACGCATGTTTTTTCTGAAACACGAGATTTCACGGATGTCCCTGAAGACCACCCCGCTGCGCAACGCGATCGTCATCGCGCTGGCCGCCAGCTGCACCACGCCCGCTTTCGCACAGGAAGCCGGCGATACCCCCACCAACCTCGACCGCATCGAGATCACCGGCTCGCGCATCCGCCAGGCCAGTGTCGAGACCGCGCAGCCGGTGGTGGCACTCAACCGCGCCGACATCGAGAAGAAGGGCTACGTCAACGTCGCCGACATCCTGCAGGACGTCACGGCAGCCGGCGCACCGAGCCTGAGCCGTTCGTCCTCGCTGAGCTCCTCGCGCGATTTCGGCGGCATGTATGTCAGCCTGCGCAACCTCGGCCCGGAACGCAGCCTGGTGCTGATCGACGGCCGCCGCATGGGCGTCAGCGCCGGCGGTTACTCCGACCTGGCCTCGATTCCGTCGGCGATCGTGGAACGCGTGGAAGTGCTGACCGATGGCGCCTCGGCGCTGTACGGCTCGGACGCCATCGCCGGCGTGGTCAACATCATCACCCGCAAGAACTTCGACGGTGGCGAAGCCAGCGTCTATGTCGGCCAGTACGGTGAAGGCGACGGCCAGAAGCGCTCCTACAGCGCCACCTTCGGCAAGACCTTCGACCGCGGCTGGTTCAGCGTCGGCGCCGAGCGCACCAAGGAAGACGAGATCCTCGGCGATGCGCGCGAGTTCAGCCGCTACCCGGGTGGCCCGCGCCATGCCGACGACGTCGACGCGCTGAGCCCGACCACCCAGTGGGRCACGGTCACCGTCGGTGGCAAGCCGCTGACCGTGGGCCCGGGCGGCGACCCGAGCAGCGCCGGCAACTTCCACACGCCGGATCCGGCTGACGGCGCCAACGCCAAGACCAACATGAGCCTGCTGAGCGGCCTGGAGCGCACCTCGGTGTTCGCCAACGGCGGCTTCTCGATCACCGACAACCTGCGCATCGTCGCCGACGCGCTGTACAGCAAGCGCGAGTCGACCAAGCACCTGGCCGGCTACCCGTACTCGGTCTCGGCTGCGCAGTCGCGCAACGGCACGCGCGCTGCGCTGTCCAAGGACAGCACCTTCAACAAGTGGGGCCAGGACGTGCTGTTCTCGCACCGCACCGAAGAGCTGCCGCGCGGTACCGAGAACACGCTGGAAACCAAGCGTGCCAGCCTCGGCCTGGAAGGCAGCTTCGAAACCGGTTCGCGCTACTGGGACTGGAACGTCAGCTACATGTACAACCGCAATGAAGGCGAGCGCGTTGGCACCGGCAGCATGTACCAGCCGAACGTCAACCTCGCCGTCGGCCCGTCCTTCATGGAC
>NZ_JBFRFE010000834.1:0-1471 GCF_052114665.1 Stenotrophomonas sp. 2YAF22
TCCACCCTGCCCGTAGACGCTGCGCAGCCGCCGTGAAAGAAAACTGATGCCAGCATGAGCAGTGGGGCCACGCCGCAGGGCCATCCTCGCGCCGCAGAAGCGGGAGGCCGGGTCTCACCAAGGTGAACGGCTTCCGACGCAGTCGAGCGGGAGGCGATCAAGATTCCCGGCTGGCGGGCCGATATGGGCGCATCCCCCCCGTTTTGGATTCACCCCATGAACTACTTGAGGAACGTCAGGGTCGCCTGGCGTCTTGGGCTTGGCTTTGGCCTGTTGTTGCTGCTGGTTGCCGCCGTGGTCGCTACCGGTGCCACCGCCACCATGGTGCAGAAGCGCGCGATGGAGCAGGTGGTCGAGGTCGGCGTAGCCAAGGTGCGGCTGCTGTCGGAGATGCTTGATGCCAACAACCAGATGATGGTCGTGCGCCGCGAGATGCTGATCCGCCAGGGCGAAGACCGTGCCAACGACGAGCAGCGCATCGCCGATCTGGTCAAGCGCTACGAGGCCAGTTGGACGGCCTACCAGGCCCTGCCCGGCGATGCCGAAGGCAAGGTGATCGGCGAGACCATCGCCGCCAAGCGCGCGCTCGCCCGTCCGCTCAACAAGCAGACCAGCGAACTGATGGAACAGGGCGATTTCCCCGGCGCCGTGGCGCTGACCCTGGGCCCGGTGCAGGAAGCGGCCAATGGCTGGAACAAGGCCCTGGCCGATGGCGTGGCCTATGAAGAGAAGGAAAGCCGTGAGGCCGCGGCCGAGGCGATCCGCCTGGGCGAGCGCAGCCTGCTGCAGCTGCTGGCGCTGGGCGGCGTAGCCCTGCTGGTCGGCATCGCCGCGTCGGTGTTGATCGGCCGCAGCATGACCGGCCCGCTGGCGCGTGCGGTGCAGCTGGCTGAGCGCCTGTCCAAGGGCGAACTGGACCAGGAATTCCGTCTTGGCGGTCGTGATGAGCTGACCCAGCTTGGCGAGGCCATGGCCAGCGTGCGCCAGAGTGTTCAGGCGGCGATCGGCGCGCAGTTGCAGATGGCCGAGCAGCATGAAGCCGGCGCGATCCGTTACCGGATGGACGCCAGCGCGTTCCCCGGCGACTTTGGCCGCATGGTGCAGGCCACCAACCACCTGGTCGAATCGCACGTGCAGGTGCAGCTGTTGATGGCCGAGGTGATGCAGCGCTATGCCATCGGCGATCTCAGCCGCGATCTGCCCGAGTACCCCGGCGAGAAGGGCACGCTGACCCGCACCCTGGCGGCGGTGAAGCAGAGCCTGATGGCGATCAACGCGCAGATCGATGAACTGGCCCGTGCCGCGCGCGCCGGCGATTTCAGCATGCGTGGCGACGCTGCGGCATTCCAGTACCAGTTCCAGGCGATGGTGAACCACCTCAACGGCATGATGGCCAGTTCGCAGGCCAGCATCGCCGATGTCTCCGACGTGCTGCGCGCCATCTCGCATGGCAACCTCACCGCGCGCATGG
>NZ_JBFRFE010000835.1:0-1466 GCF_052114665.1 Stenotrophomonas sp. 2YAF22
CAACCGGGCCCCGCGCCCGGCCGCGTCTGCCTTAGGAGATCGCAACGCCCATGCCGTGGATCAACAACCTGAAACTGATGCCGAAGCTCATGCTGACCTTCGGTGTCCTCTTGCTGGTGATGCTGCTGCAGGGCATCGTCGCCTACCGTGGCCTGCATTCGCTGAACAACGTGACCACCGAGCTGGCCGGTTCACGCATGGAGAGCATCCGCATGGCCGGCGAGATGCGCGGCATGCTCGGCGAGTACCGCAACAGCGCCTACCAGCAGCTGATCCGCGCCAGCGACGACGTCAAGGCCGACGCCCGCAAGCAGGCCGTCGAACTGCGCACCAGCATGGACAAGTCGATCAAGGACTATCCGAAGCTGGTCGACAACGCACAGCAGAAGAAGCTGTTCGACACCTTCGCCAAGGACTGGAAGGACGCGCTGGCCTCCTATGACAGCGTCACCGAAATGCTGGAGCTGGACCTGCCCGACGATGCGATCGACACCTTCGTCGGCGAGACCCGCACCAAACACCGCAAGGCCGGCGCAGCGCTTGAAGCGCTGATCGCCGAAGACAACCGCCTCGCCCGCGCCTCGCGCGACGAAGCCGCCTCCACCTACTCCGCCTCGGCCGTGCTGACCGTCATCGCCCTGCTCGGCGGCGCCGCGCTCGGCCTGGTGCTGGTGTGGCTGTTCGCCCGTGCCCTGGTCGGCAGCGTGCGTGGCGCCGTCTCGGTGGCCAACGACGTCGCCGGTGGCAAGCTCGATGGTCACATCGATGTCAGCCGCCAGGACGAAGTGGGCGAACTGATGCAGGCCATGCAGCGCATGCAGCGCGACCTGCGCGAGCGCACCGAAACCGACCAGGCCATCGCCCGCGAGAACCTGCGCATCCGCACCGCGCTGGATTACAGCTCGACCGGCGTCTACCTGACCGACCCCAACAACACCATCGTCTACAGCAACCGCGCCCTGCAGCAGACCCTGGCCCAGTACCAGGACGAGTTGCGCCGCGACCTACCCGACTTCGACGTCCACGCCTCGCTGGTCGGCAAGCCGGTCACCGTGCTTGAACACCGCGGCGAGATGGACAACACCCTGCTGGCCAACCTCAAGCAGCATGGCGTTGCCCGCCGCCCGATGCAGTACGGCGATGCCCAGTTCGCCCAGGTTGTGTCGACCATCCGCAACGAAGACGGCGACACCGTCGGCTACGTGGTGGAATGGCGCGACCGCACCCAGGAAGCGCAGGTCGAGGCGGAAGTGGCACGGGTGATCGCCCAGGCCGCTGCCGGCGACCTGTCCGGCCGCATCGATGCCAACGACAAGGAAGGCTTCTTCCTGCAGCTGGCCCAGCAGATCAACGGCCTGCTGGACGCCAACTCGGGCAGCATCGAACAGATCTCCGGCCTGCTCGCCGCACTGTCGCAGGGTGACCTGACCGTGCGCATGCAYGGYGACTACCAGGGCGTGTTCGCC
>NZ_JBFRFE010000836.1:0-1458 GCF_052114665.1 Stenotrophomonas sp. 2YAF22
GGCGTTCGCCCCTGCCCTGCACTGTCGGCACCGGCAGCAGCGGCCTTGTAGGCCTCGCGGAACGGCACGCCCGCTACCGCAGCTTCCACCGCGACATCGGTGGCATACATGCCCGAATCGATCGCTGCACGCAGCTTGTCATCGCGCCATTCCAGGTTGGCCAGCAGCGCCGGCAGCAGTTCAAGCGCGGCCAGGCCGCGCCCGAAACCGTGGAAGATCGCACCCTTGGACGACTGCAGGTCGCGGTGGTAGCCCGACGGCAGCGACAGCAGCTGCTCGATTTCGGTGCGTGCAGCGGCGACGCTGGCATGGGTCGCCCGCATCAGCTCGATCACGTCCGGATTGCGCTTGTTGGGCATGATCGAACTGCCGGTGGTGTACTGCGCCGGCAACGCGACGAAACCGAATTCGGCGCTGGTGAACAGCGACAGGTCCCAGGCAATGCGGCGCAGGTCCAGGGTGGCACCGCCCAGCGCTTCCAGCGCGGCCAGTTCGAACTTTCCACGCGACAGCTGAGCGTAGATCGGCGAAATCTGCATGCGCGCAAAGCCGAGCGCGGCGGTGGTGTGCTCGCGATCCAGCGGCAGGTTTACGCCGTAACCGGCGGCGGTGCCAAGCGGATTGGCATCGACCAGCGCATGGGTATCGCGGGCGCGCACGGCGTTGTCGATGAAGGCTTCGGCCCAACCGGCCCACCACATGCCGGCCGAGGACACCACGGCACGCTGGATGTGGGTGTAACCGGGAATCGGCAGATGCTGCTCGGCCTGCGCACGGTCAAGCGCCACCTTGGCCACCTCGGCGCTGACCTGCGCCACGCGCTGCAGCTTCTCCTTCAACCACAACCGGGTGGCGACCAGGATCTGGTCATTGCGGCTGCGGCCGGTGTGGATCTTGCGGCCGGCATCGCCCAGGCGCTCGGTCAACCGTGCCTCGATCGCCGAATGGCCATCCTCATACTGCGTATCCAGCACGAAGCGGCCTTCGCGGAAGTCCTGCGCCAGCACCTCGAGTTCACGCAGCAACCCGGCCAGTTCGTCGGCGCTGAGGATGCCGATGTGCTGCAGGCCCTGCGCATGCGCTGCGCTGGCAGCAATGTCATGCAGGAAGAACTCGCGATCGAGGATCACATCGTCGCCGGCGAGGAAGGTCTGGATCTGGGCATCGACAGCGACGCCTGGCTTCTGCCAAAGAAGGTCTGCCATGGGGAGCTCCTGTACGGTTTCAGTGCGGGATCGACGTCAGTTCGTCGATGCCCAGCGCAAGATTGAGGTTCTGCATGGCCTGGGTGGCCGCGCCCTTGAGCAGGTTGTCCAGGGTCGCCACCACCACCACCCGCTTGCCGCCCGGGGCGAGCGTGAAGCCGCCGACCTGGGCACCGTGGCGGCCAGCGATGCGGCTTACCCACGGTGCCTCGTCCACGACCTCGATGAGGGCTTCACCGGCGTAGGCTTGCTG
>NZ_JBFRFE010000837.1:0-1450 GCF_052114665.1 Stenotrophomonas sp. 2YAF22
CGGCAGCGGCGAGGGCTTGCGACGACGCAGCAGCCAGGCGCCCAAGGCAACCAGCACGAGCAGCGGCAGGCCCAGCCAGTACCACGGCGTGCCAGCGCCGGGCGCACCGGGCGCCTGGGCCAAACGCTGCTGCGCGGCGGCCAGGTCGTTGTCCTTCATCGCGATCAGTGACTGCTGCTGCTCCTTGAGCTTCTCCAGCTCCGCCACGCGCTGCTTCAGATCGCCGATTTCGGCATCGCGGGTGGCGATGTCCTCCTTGGCCTGGCGCAGTTGTTCGTTGCCCAGCATGTCACCCTCGCTGCCGGCACTGGTGCCGGTGGTTGTGCCCGCGTGCGCGGCGTCGGATGCCAGCGCCGGAGCGATTTCAAGTCGTGCCCCTGTGGCCGCAGCCGGGGAAGAAGCAGCGCCATCGGCCTTGGCCATCGGCATCGGGGCGCCGGCCGGCTGTGGCACGGTGCGTGCCTGCCGCCACTGCGCGGCATGTTCACGAACCAGCGCGGCGGCCTCGGCCGCATCCACCGCAGCCAGTGCGGTATCGCCCGGCATGCGCAGCACCGCGCCCTGCTTGAGCAGGTTGACGTTGCCTCGGATGAAGGCTTCGGGGTTGGCACGCAACAGCGCGATCATCGCCCGGTCGCGACTGATCTGATTGCCACGGGCCAGCGAGCCGGCGATCTGCGAAAGCGTCTGCCCGCGCTGCACGGTCACGCTGCCGTCTGTGGCCAGCGTAGGCGCTGGCACTGCTGGTGCTGGCGCAGGTGACGCGGCCCGTGGACGCGGTGCAGCAGGTGCGGCGGCCGCCGTGACCGGTGCCGGCTCGGGTGCGGTTGCAGCGGCGGCAGGCGCATCACGGACGATGGTGTCCGACAGCACGCCGGCCGGCGCGACGATTTCCGGTTCGGCCACGGCCAGTGCACTGGCCGGTGCATCGACCAGCGCCGAGTACTCACGCACCAGCCGACCCTGGCCCCAATCGGCCTCGACCAGGAAGCTCAACGAGGGTGTTTCCACAGGGGTCTGCGAGGTTACCCGCACCACCGCCCTGCCCTGCGCATTGCGGGTCAGCTCGAACTGCAGTTCGCTGACCAGACCTGCCGGGCGCTGCAGGCCAACGCGCTCAAAGGTGACCGGCGAAGCGAGCGCGACGCGCAGGTTCTCAAGTTCGGACGGATCGGCCGAGATCACCGGGATCTCGGCCAGCAGCGGCTGTCCCGGCTTGGACAGGACCCGGATGTCGCCCAGGCCCAGGGCCATGGCCGAACTGCTGACCAGGGCCAGCAGCGCGGCGGAAAGACAGGTGAGCGGACGCCGTGCGCCCTTGGCTCGTTTATTCATGGGCGACACTATAAAGCGTGCGGACCACGGTCCGCACCCACCGGGGAGGCGGACTGCGGTAATGCCGGCCGCTGGCCGGCAGGCACGGGCATGCACCGATAAGGCACTGCCGGCC
>NZ_JBFRFE010000838.1:0-1446 GCF_052114665.1 Stenotrophomonas sp. 2YAF22
ATCCTGCAACTGCCGGCCAGCGGCCGGCACTACCAACCGGGGCGCAGCCCCACTCTTCCACCCGAACCGATGCGCGGCCCAGATCTCCAGCGCCAGCAGCAGCGCGATGATCGCCAGCGGCAGCAGCAACCCCAGATACACGCCCGGCATCATGCCGTTGATCTGCGCCTTCACCAGCCGCAGCACGCCACGCGTATGCAACAGCTCATCCATGCGCATGGTCAGCGCCTCACGCACCATCTTCGGCTCCAGGCCCACAGTGCCGGCCTTGTCGATCAGCGTGTCTTCCACCATCGCGCGCAGCAACCCGGCGCGCACCTTGCCGATCACCCAGCCCACGCCGCGCGCCATCGGGCCGTTACCGAGCCGCTCCACGCTTGGCAGTGGATGCTCGCGCAGGTAGATCGCAGCAAGCGAATCGGCAACGTCACCCACGGTGCCCTGGCTCTGCAGCGCGGCACGCATGCGTTCGTCTTCCAGCGAGGCGGTGAAGCCACTGCTCCACCCTTCCACCATCGTCTGCAGGTGCGGCTGGAAGTGGTCGAGCTGCTTGAACAGCGCGCGGTGCGCGCCGGCAGTAAAGCCCAGCTGCAGGCCGAAGAACGCGACCAGCAACGGCAGCAGCACCACATACGAGGCCAGCAGCCCGTGGTGCCAACGCCGCTGCCGCCGCAACCAACCGCGTCGATGCAGCCCGCGCCAGGCGAAGATGCCCAGCGCCAGCCCCAACAGCGTGCCCAGCACGCTGCCGCCGATCAGATCGAGCACGCTCAGGCCGGTCCAGAATTCGCCAAGCCAGTACTGCGCTTCCTGCATGGTGTTGCCTTCCGTGGTTCAGTGCGGCCGCCATGGTAACCGCGACCCCATGCGACAATCGCGCTCCTTTCCTGCACCAACGAGGCCCCACGTGGGCAAACTGACCCTGAGCGGCGTGGACACGCTGCGTACCCGCCTGGCCGATGACACCGCCTGCGACGCAGCGCTGTCTGCCTTCGCCGACCCGGCTGCGGCGCGCGCACCGCTGCGTGAGCTGGTCGAGGCACAGCACCGCTACCTGCAGGCCGAACACGAAGTGGCACAGGTGGCCGACATCCTGCGCCGCGACCAGAAGTACGCGCCGGTGGGTCGCCCGTCGGTGCATATCGTGCAGCTGCGCAAGCAGCAGGCAACGACCAAGCAGGCCGCGCTGATCGCCCGCCAGGTAGTAGCGCAGGCGGCGCAGACGTTCGTGCGTGCGAGCGGGTTGGCGGTGAAGGCCAAGCAGAGCCCGAGCGAAGCGTCGGCGGCGTGGCTGGGTACGCTGCGCTGAGGTGACGGGCGCGGTCGGATAGGCTGCACTGGGGTGACGGGCGCGACTGGATTTCCTCCGCTGAAATGACGGGCGTGGCCGGATATGCCCGATCGTTTGGTAGTGCCGGCCGCTGGCCGGCAACCTCGGTGTAGTTG
>NZ_JBFRFE010000839.1:0-1445 GCF_052114665.1 Stenotrophomonas sp. 2YAF22
GGGCGAGATGGCGCGGCAGCATGATGATGGAAGCCTGGGTTATCGCATGGACGAGAGCGCCTTCCCCGGCGACTACGGGCGCATGGTGCATGACACCAACGCGCTGGTGGGCTCGCACGTGCAGGTGCAGAACCGCTTGATCGAGGTGATGAAGCACTACGCGCGCGGCGACCTGTCGGTGGACATGGATCGTCTGCCGGGCGAGAAGGCGGCGATCACCCAGGCCATGGACGAGACCAAATCGAGTCTGTCGGCCATCAACGGCGAGATCCGCCGGCTGGCCACAGCCGCGGCCGCGGGCGACTTCAGCCTGCGCGGTGACGAAGCACGCTTCGAGCATGATTTCGGCGAGATGGTGACCGGCCTCAACCGGTTGATGCAGACCACCGATGAGAACCTGGTGCAGGTGTCGAGCCTGCTGCAGGCGATCTCGCGCGGAGACCTGACCGTACGCATGCAGGGCGACTTCCACGGTGTGTTCGCCCGCATGCGCGACGACTGCAACGCGACCGTCGAGCAGCTGACCCAGATCGTCGGCCGTATCCAGGCCAGTGCATCCAGCATCAATCTGGCAGCGGGGGAGATTGCCTCGGGTAATACCGATCTGTCGCGGCGTACCGAGCAGCAGGCGGCCAACCTGGAAGAGACGGCAGCGTCGATGGAGGAGCTGACCTCCACGGTGAAGCAGAACGCCGAACACGCGCGCCAGGCCAACCAGCTGGCGATCGGTGCACATGGGGTGGCCTCGCAGGGCGGCGAGGTGGTCGGCCAGGTGGTGACCACTATGAGTGCGATCGAAGCGTCGTCGAAGAAGATCGCCGAGATCATCAGCGTGATCGATGGCATCGCCTTCCAGACCAACATCCTGGCGCTCAACGCCGCCGTGGAAGCTGCGCGTGCGGGTGAGCAGGGCAGGGGTTTTGCTGTGGTGGCCAGCGAGGTGCGCACCTTGGCACAGCGCTCGGCGGGTGCGGCCAAGGAGATCAAGGGCCTGATCGAAGAGTCGGTGGGCAAGGTATCCGACGGCTCGGCGCTGGTACGTCAGGCCGGCACCACGATGGGCGAGATCGTCGCGTCGGTTCAGCGGGTGACCGACATCATGGCCGAGATCTCGGCGGCCTCGCAGGAGCAGAGTTCCGGCATCGAGCAGGTCAACCAGACCGTGATGCAGATGGACGAAACCACCCAGCAGAATGCTGCGCTGGTGGAAGAGGCCAGCGCTGCAGCACGTTCGATGGAGGAGCAGGCCAACCTGCTGGCCGAGGCGGTATCGGTGTTCCGCACCGGGGCTTCGGTGGCGGCGGCAGCAGTCCGTCCGATGTTGGCAGCGGTCGCTGCAAGCGTGCCGCCGGTGCGTCGCGTGACCGGCGTGCCGCCGCGCATCGCGCCCTCGCTCGCGGCCAACACGGGTGGGTGGGAAGAGTTCTAAGCCGGGTGGGAGACGG
>NZ_JBFRFE010000840.1:0-1442 GCF_052114665.1 Stenotrophomonas sp. 2YAF22
GCACATAGTCATTGGCCATGGCCTCGATGCTGCCTGGCAGCGGTTGCGTGGCATCGAGCGCGGGCGACTGAAGCCCGTACACCGCGCGCGTTGGCTGCAGCGCCCGGGCCAGTGCGCGATAGTTCCAGGCAATGCCGCCTGCCGGGTGCAGTACGAACAGGGGGGCTGCGGTTGCCTCGTCGGATGCAGACAGCGCAATCACCGGCCCCAGCGCGTGATCCGCGCGTGCGGGCGGCTCGGCAATGCGTGCCGCCAGCGCGGCTACGGTCGGCTGCGCGAACAGCGCGCCCAGCCCCAGCTCGCAACGCCAGCGCTGCTCGATGGACAGCAGCAGGTGCACGGCCGACAGGGAGTCGCCTCCGATGCTGAAGAAATCCACATCAACCGCCACCGGCAGTTCACGCCCCAGCGCCTGTGCGAACAGCCCGGCCAGTTCCTGCTCCAGCGGCGTACGCGGCGCCTGCCCAGCAACGTCCTGCTGCGGCGGTTTCGGCAGCGCAGACCGGTCCAGCTTGCCATTGGCGGTCACCGGCCACTGATCCACGCCCACGAACGCAGACGGCACCATGTAGTCCGGCACCCGCGCCAGCAGATGGCTGCGCAGCGCCGCTGCATCGAGCAGCGCCGTCGGCACATAGGCGACCAGCCGCGCCTCGCCGGGTAGATCATCGCGCAACAGTACTTCCACCCGGTCCATTCCAGGCAGCTCGCGCAATGCTGCTTCAATCTCGCCAAGTTCGATGCGCAGGCCGCGCAGCTTTACCTGATGGTCGCTGCGCCCCAGGTACTCGACAGCACCGTCGCCCCGCCAGCGTGCCACGTCGCCGGTGCGGTAGATGCGCTCACCCGGCAGGAACGGATCCGCCAGGAAGCGCTCGGCAGTCAGGTCGTCGCGGCCGAGATAGCCGCGCGCCAACTGCACACCGCCGAGGTACAGGTCACCGGCTACGCCCACCGGCACGGGCTGCAGCCGTGCGTCCAGCACATACAGGCGGGTGTTCCAGACCGGGAAACCGATCGGCACCGGGCGCGAGCGGTCATCGGCCGAGGCTGGCCACCAGCTCACATCCACTGCCGCTTCGGTCGGCCCATACAGATTGTGCAGTTCGGCATGTACCCGCGCGTGGAAGCGTTCGCGCAGTGCGGCATCCAGCGCCTCGCCACTGGTGAACACGCGCCGCAACAGCAGGTCCTGTGAGGCCGGTGCCGCCAGGAACGCATCCAGCATCGACGGTACGAAATGTGCGGTGGTGACGCCATGCACGCGGATCAACCGCGCCAGCTCGGTCGGATCGCGGTGTGCGTCCGGCCCCGCCAACACCAGCGTCGCGCCGCACAGCAGTGGCAGGAAGAATTCCCAGACCGATACGTCGAACGTTGCCGGGGTCTTCTGCAGAATCCGGTCGTCGGCACCCATGCCATAGTGCTCGCGCATCCACAGC
>NZ_JBFRFE010000841.1:0-1440 GCF_052114665.1 Stenotrophomonas sp. 2YAF22
GCTTGATCGTGTACAGCGCACTGCTGTACACGATCAAGCTCGAACCCGGGCAGAGCCGCGAGGTGGCGATCGTGCTGCCGCAGACCGGCAGCTGGGCGCCGCAGGCGCTGGACGTGGCCAAGGCACAGCAGCAGGTCGCGACGATGTGGCGCGACAAGCTGGGCGTGGTGACCCTGCAGGTGCCCGCCGCCGGCCAACCGCTGGTGGAAACCCTGCGCACCGCGGTGGCGCACATGCTGATCTCGCGGGTCGGCCCGCGCCTGCAGCCGGGTACGCGCTCCTATGCGCGCAGCTGGATCCGCGATGGCGCGATGATCTCCGAAGGCCTGCTGCGGATGGGTCGCAGCGATGCCGTGCGTGACTACGTGACCTGGTATGCGCCCTATCAGTTTGAAAACGGCAAGGTGCCGTGCTGTGTCGATGCGCGTGGCAGCGACCCGGTGCCGGAGAACGACAGCCACGGCGAACTGATCTACAACATCGCCGAATATGGCCGTTACACCGGCGACACCGCTTTCCTCGAGCAGATGTGGCCGCACGTGCTGGGCGCCTACAGCTACATGGAACAACTGCGGGGCAGCGAGCGCACCGAGGAGAACCGCGCGCGCAATCCTGCCTTCTACGGGATGATGCCGGCCTCGATCAGCCACGAGGGCTATTCGGCCAAGCCGATGCATTCGTACTGGGACAACTTCTGGGCGTTGCGTGGTTACAAGGACGCTGCGCAGCTGGCGGCGCAGCTGGGCAAGGTCGAGGCGATGCAGATCAGCGAATCGCGCGATCAGTTCCGTGATGACCTGCAGGCCTCGCTGCTGTCGGCCATGCAGCAGCACCGCATTGATTACCTGCCTGGCTCGGCCGAGCTGGGTGACTTCGACGCCACCTCCACCACGATCGCGTTGGCGCCGGGCGGCGAGCAGGGGCGGTTGCCGCAGCAGGCGCTGGACGCGACCTTCCAGCGTTACTGGAACGAATTCGTCGCGCGCCGCGACGGCAAGCGCGAATGGAAGGACTACACGCCGTATGAATGGCGCAACGTCGCTGCGTTCGTGCGCCTGGGATGGCGCGATCGTGCCTGGCAGGCCACCGAGTTCTTCTTCAAGGATCGCGCACCGCAGGCCTGGAACCAGTGGGCCGAGGTCGTCTCGCGCACGCCGCGCAAGCCGTTCTTCGTGGGTGACCTGCCGCACGCCTGGGTGGCCTCGGACTTCGTTCGCTCGGCGCTGGACATGTTCGCCTACAACCGCGATGCAGATGAGGCACTGGTGCTGGCCGCTGGTATCCCGGTGTCGTGGCTGCAGGGCGAGGGCATTGCCGTGCAGGGCCTGCGCACGCCGCAGGGGCAGCTCAACTATCGCCTGCAGCGCAGCGACAAACAGCTAGTGCTGGACGTGCAGCCCGGCCTGGTACCGCCGGCCGGTGGCGTGGTGCTGCCATGGC
>NZ_JBFRFE010000842.1:0-1428 GCF_052114665.1 Stenotrophomonas sp. 2YAF22
CGCATGCCATTGGCCTGTTCGCCCTGACCCTGCCGCTGGTGGCCTGTGCCCAACCGGCGGCGCCTGCCGCCCAGCCGCAGGCCGCCGCCGCCGCGGCGGCGCCACGCGCACCGGCGCAGCCGTTGGTCAGCGGTCTGCCTGACTTCACCAACCTGGTTGAGCAGGTCGGCCCCGGTGTGGTCAACGTCGACACCACCATCGTCCGCAGCAACCGCCAGGCGCGGGGCGGCATGGGCCCGGGCGATGACGAGATGCCCGAGTTCTTCCGCCGCTTCTTCGGCCCGGATTTCCCGATGCCCGGGCAGGGCCCTGGCGGGCAGGACGGCGGCCCCAGCATCAAGGGCCGCGGCATGGGCTCGGGCTTCATCATTTCGCCTGACGGCTACGTGCTGACCAATTACCACGTGGTCGCCGACGCCAGCGAAGTGAAGGTCAAGCTCGGCGATCGTCGCGAGTTCACCGCCAAGGTGATCGGCAGTGACCAGCAGTACGACGTCGCCCTGCTGAAGATCGACGGCAAGAACCTGCCGACCGTGCGCGTGGGGGATTCCAACAGCCTGAAGCCCGGTCAGTGGGTTGTCGCGATCGGCTCACCGTTCGGCCTCGACCACTCGGTTACCGCTGGCGTGGTCAGTGCCCTCGGCCGCAACACCGGTGGGCCGGACCAGCGCTATGTGCCGTTCATCCAGACCGACGTGGCGATCAACCAGGGTAATTCCGGCGGCCCGCTGCTGAACACCCGTGGTGAAGTGGTCGGCATCAATTCGCAGATCTTCTCGGCCTCGGGTGGCTACATGGGCATCAGCTTCGCGATCCCGATCGATCTGGCGATGAGCGCGGTCGAGCAGATCAAGAAGACCGGCAAGGTCACCCGTGGCCAGCTCGGCGCGGTGGTGCAGGAAATCGACGGCCTGAAGGCGCAGGCGATGGGCCTGCCCGACAGCCGCGGTGCGCTGGTCAACCAGATCGTGCCGGACAGCGCTGCGGCCAAGGCCGGGGTCAAGATCGGTGACGTGATCCGCACGGTGAACGGTGCGCCGGTCAACAGCTGGTCCGATCTGCCGCCGCTGATCGGTGCGATGGCACCGGGCAGCCGCGTCACCCTGGGCGTGATCCGCGATGGCAAGCCGCGTGACCTGAGCGCGACCCTGACCGCTCTGGCCGAGGACGCGCAGGGCAATGCCCGCAGCCCGTCCGCAGGCAATGACACGGCGGCTCCGCAGGCCGGCGCCAATGCCCTGCTGGGGTTGGACGTTGCCGACTTGACTGCGCCGCAGCGCAAGCAGCTGGGCCTGGAGGCGGGTGAGGGTGTCCGCATCACCGCCGTGAAGGGCGAGGGCGCCCGTGATGCCGGCCTGTCCGGTGGCATGGTGATCCTGCAGGTGGCCAGCACTCCGGTCGGCAGCGTTGAAGCCCTGAACCGTGCGC
>NZ_JBFRFE010000843.1:0-1414 GCF_052114665.1 Stenotrophomonas sp. 2YAF22
GCGGTGGATACATCCGGTGGCTGCAGTGCATCGTCAATGTCACCGCGCACGGTGATGGTGGGTACCCGATCGCGGCGGCGCAGCACCGGCTCTTCCATCCGAACCTCGACCGAGCCGATCTGCGACAGCGGCACTCGCTGGCCAGCAGCACCGACCAGGGTGAAGTCTGCGATGCGCGCAGGATCCAAACGCGTTTCTCCACCAGATCGAGCGACAACCTCAACGGTGCGGATATCCTCACGAACGGCAGTGACCGGCACGCCGCTCAGGAAGAACTGCAACTGCTGCGAGACGGACGCCGAGGTCATGCCCATGGCCTGCAAGCGGTCCTGATCCAGCGTGAAGTGCAGCGTTGGCGTGCGCACGCCCCAATCGGTGTTGACCGTGCGCATCATCGGGCTGGCGTGCATGGTCTGCTCCACCTTGGCCGCAATGCCACGGATGACATCCGTATCCGGACCGCTGACACGGTAGGCCACCGGATAGGGCGAGTATGGCCCGAACACCAGCTGCGTCACACGCACACGCGCCTCTGGTGCCAATCCCTCAGCCACCGCCTGGCGCAGCTTTGCTTTCAAGGCATCGCGCTGTTCCTGGCTGTCGGTACGCACCACGATCTTGGCAAACGCCGGATCGGGCAGTTCCGGGGAAATGGCGAGGTAGAACCGGGGCGCACCCTGACCGATGTATGCCGTGACGATCTTCGCTTCTTCCTGCCCAGCGAGCCACTGCTCCACCTTCCTAGTGGCCAGGTTGGTCTGTTCGATGGCCGTGCCGTAGGGCATCTGCACTTCGACCAACACCTCCGGGCGATCGGAAATGGGGAAGAACTGCTTTTTCACCAGCCCCATGCCCACCACAGCAAGCACGAACAGGCCGATCACCGAACCTGCGGCAAGCCACTTGCGCGCGATCACGCGCGCCAGGATCGACCGGAAGCGGTTGTAGCGCGGCGTGTCGTAGAGACTGCTGTGCCCGCCTTCGACGGTCTTGAGTTCAGGGAGGAGCTTCACCCCGAGGTAAGGCGTAAAGAACACCGCGACCACCCACGACACGATCAGCGCAATGCCCACGATCCAGAACATGTTGCTGGTGTATTCGCCCGCAGTGGACCGGGCGAAACCGTTGGGCATGAAGCCCACCGCAGTGACCAGGGTGCCGGCCAGCATGGGCGCTGCCGTATGGCTCCACGCGTAGGCCGATGCCTTGACCCGGCTATAGCCCTCTTCCATCTTCACCACCATCATTTCGATGGCAATGATGGCGTCGTCCACCAGCAGACCGAGCGCAAGAATCAGCGAGCCGAGCGTGATGCGGTCAAAGTTCTTGCCGGTCGCAGCCATCACCATGAACACGGCAGCGAGGGTCAGCGGAACGGCCGCAGCCACCACGACACCCACCCGCCAGCCCATGC
>NZ_JBFRFE010000844.1:0-1406 GCF_052114665.1 Stenotrophomonas sp. 2YAF22
CCGTTCAACCGCAAGGTGCACGGGTTCAACAACGCCGTCGACCGCGGTATCGCTCGCCCGCTGGCAACCGCCTATACCCACGTGGTGCCGCGCTTTGCCCGTACCGGCGTGAGCAACTTCTTCAGCAACCTGCGGGCGCCGCTGACCATTACCAACCAGCTGCTGCAGGGCCGCCCCGGCGACGCCTGGGACAGCCTGGGCCGGTTCCTGATGAACAGCACGCTGGGCGTCGGTGGCCTGTTCGACCCGGCCAGCAAGGCGATGGTGCCGCGTCGCAACGAGGACTTCGGGCAGACCCTGGGTGCCTGGGGCTGGCGTCGTTCGCGCTACGTGGAACTGCCGTTCTTCGGCCCGCGTACCGTGCGTGATGTGTTCGGCCTGGCCGGTGACATCCCGCTGTCGCCGATCCGCCGCATCGAAAGCGACAAGTACCGCATCGGTCTGCAGGGGCTGCAGCTGGTCGATACCCGCGCGCAGCTGCTGGCGATCGACGACCTGCGCGATACCGCGGTGGACGAATACGCCCTGGTCCGCGATGCCTGGATGCAGCGCCGCAACTACCAGATCGAGAACGACCTGCGCGGCAAGCGCGAGCGTGGCAGCGACGATGCGAACTCGCCGATCCCGGTCGATGCGATGCCGATGCCGCAGTGGACAAACTGATCCACGTTGGCACCGCATGAACGAAAAACCCCGCCTAGGCGGGGTTTTTTTTGGGCGCTGTGGGTCGGGTCGGAGCCCTTTCCCGTGGAAAGGGATCCGACCCCGGCGATCAGGCAGCCAGTGCAGCCTCGACCGCCTCGCGCAGGCGCGCATCATCGGCGGCAACGTCCGGGGCGAAGCGGGCGATGACCTTGCCGTCGCGACCGACCAGGAACTTCTCGAAGTTCCACAGCACCGCCGGCGCCGCGTGGATCGGAATTTCCTTGCTGGCCAGGCGCTCGCGCAGCGGGCCTTCGCCGATCGCCTGCGGCTGCGCAGCAGTCAACTGCTGGTACAGCGGATGGGTGTCTTCACCGGCCACGCTGATCTTGGCGAACATCGGGAAGCTCACGTCGTAGGTCAGCTGGCAGAACTGCTGGATCTCCGCCTCGCTGCCCGGCTCCTGGCCGAGGAAGTTGTTGGCCGGGAAGCCCAGCACTTCCAGGCCCTGCGCGTGCTTCTCCGCGTACAGCGCCTGCAGGCCTTCGTACTGCGGGGTCAGACCGCACTTGGACGCCACGTTGACCAGCAGCAGTACCTTGCCCTGATAGTCGGCAAGAGAAGACGGCTGGCCGTCGATGGTGGTGAGGGAAACATCCTGGATCGAGGTGCTCACGCGGGGGCTCCGGCTGCAGCGGGGAAAGGCCCACCAGCATACCGCCGACGTCACTGGTAGTGCCGGCCGCTGGCCGGCAACCTCATGA
>NZ_JBFRFE010000845.1:0-1387 GCF_052114665.1 Stenotrophomonas sp. 2YAF22
CGGGCGTGTGCAGGAAGGTCACCATCGTGTAGTGCGGGACGAAGCGCGTGGGCCAGCGCCGCTGCAGTTCCTGTTCCAGCTCACGCTGCAGCAGGAAGGCCGGATCGGCCACCCGGTCGCGCATTTCCAGATAGTTCTCCAACGCCATCTGCTGGATCGCACGCGCGTTCGGCTTGCGCTCGGCCTCGAATGCGGCGAAGGCGCTCTGCAGGTCGTCCGCCGCCATCAGGTGGCGGGCCAGCGACACGCAGTCCTCGAASGCRCAGTTCATGCCCTGGCCGTGGAACGGCACCATCGCGTGCGCGGCRTCRCCRATCAGCACGGCGCGGTCCTGTTGGTGCCAGCGTTCCAGGGTAAGCGTACCGAGCAGGCCCGGCGGATGCTGCTCCCAGTCCGCACGCAGGTTGGGAATCAGCGGCAGGGTATCGGCGAACTCGCGCGCGAACAGTGCTTCGGCCTGGGCGCCGGTGGTGACCGTGGCGAAGCTCGGATCGCCCTGGTTGGGCAGGAACAGGGTCACGGTGAACGTGCCCTCGTGGTTGGGCAGGGCGATGCACATGTAGCGGCCGCGCGGCCAGATGTGCAGGGCATTGCGCTCGATGCGGAAGCCGCCATCGTCGCTCGGCGGAATCTCCAGTTCCTTGTAGGAATGGTCGAGGAAGGCAATGTCCTCGCCGAGCGGTTCGCGCCGGTTCATCGCCGCACGCAGCGCCGAGCCTGCGCCGTCGGCACCCACCAGGGTATCGAAGCGGATATCGTGCGGGCTGTCGTCGCGATCATCGATGAAGCGCGCGTAGCCGGCATCGAAATCGACGGTGTGCAGGCGGCGGTGGAAATGCACGGTGGCACCGGCCTGCTCGGCCAGTTCCAGCAGCGTGGTATTCAGGTCGCTGCGATGGATCGACCAGATCACTTCGCTGTCGTCGCGACCATAACGCTGCAGCTGCGGCTCGCCCTCGCGCGGATGCACCATGCGCCCGCGCATCATCACCGCACGCGCCATCACTTCGTCTTCCACGCCGGCCTGGCGCAACGCGTTGCGCCCGCGCTCGGCCAGGGCCAGGTTGATCGAACGGCCGCTTTCGTAATCGGCGATGCGCGGATCGCCACGGCGTTCGTACAGGGTGATGCGCCAGCCCTGCCGTGACAGCAGGATGGCCAGCAGGGATCCGGCCAGGCCGGCGCCGACAATGCTCAGCGAGCGGGATGCATGTGCGATCAACGAACTGTCCAGCAGTAGGGGAGGGCGGGCTTACAGGCCGGCCCAGGCTTCCACTTCCTCGACGAAGTGGTGCACGTCGAGATAGCGGTTGTAGAGCGGAGTGGGCGAGATGCGGATCACGTCCGGTTCGCGCCAGTCACCCAGCACGCCGATGGCGCGCAGGTG
>NZ_JBFRFE010000846.1:0-1386 GCF_052114665.1 Stenotrophomonas sp. 2YAF22
CTGCTGGTCAACGGCCGCCGTGTGGCCGACTACCCGCTGCCCTATGGCGGCGAGACCAATTTCTCCAACTACAGCAACATTCCTGCCGCTGCCGTGGAGCGCATCGAAGTGCTGACCGGCGGCGCGTCGGCGATCTATGGTTCGGACGCCATCGCCGGCGTGGTCAACGTCATCCTGAAGACCAACTACGACGGCGACGAAGTGCGCGTGCGCGGCGGTACCTCCACCGAAGGCGGGCGTGATACCTGGGATCTGTCCTGGGCGGGCGGCAAGACCGGCGACAACTGGAGCGTGACCTACGCCCTGCAGTACACCAAGCGCGATCCGCTGTTCGGCCGTGACCGGCCACAGATGGACGACGCCGACGATGCGCTGTACCCGTCCTGGAACATGGAACAGCGCAAGGTCGGTTTCCGTCCCACCGCTGGTCTGGCGTTGATCGACCCCAGCAACGGCCAGCGCCTGGCGCCGCCGGACGGCACCTGCGAGAAATTCGCTGGCGAGTATTACACCGCCGACCGCCTGGTCTACAACTACAACGCCAATACGGTGAGCAACACCGGCCGCCTCTGCGGCATGAGCGCCGACTACGCCAACTGGCTGTTGACCGGAGGCTCGGAGAACCTGTCGGGCAACCTGTATGCCACCTTCGATTTCGGCAACGATCTGCAGGCCTGGAGCAACCTGGCGGTATACCGTTCCGAAGCGATCTGGGGCACCAATCCGCCGAGCGTGTCGCTGATCGACGATGCCAACGGTTACTACTGGGATGCCAACCGCAATCGACCGGTGCTCGGCGTGCGCCAGTTCACCCCGAACGAAGTCGGTGGCCTGGACACGCTGCGCAATACCAACCGCGAGTTGTCGTGGGATATCAGCGCGGGCCTGCGCGGGCGCCTGGCCGATCGCTTCGACTGGAGCGCCACGGTCGGCCGTTCCTACTACCGCGTCGAGGAGCGGCAGAACGTGGTCGACGAGCAGAAGTCGTACGACTTCTTCCTCGGCCCACGGCTGGGCACCACCGGCGATGGCGAGGCGATCTACGCCTTGAACGAGTCGCGCTGGTGGAACCCGATCACCCCGGACCAGTACTGGCAGATGGGCACGGTAGCGAAGAACCGGGCGTCGTCCTACGTCAACCAGGCCTCGGCCGACATCACCGGTGAACTGTTCCAGGGCTGGGCCGGGCCGATCTCGTTCGCAGCGGTGGCCGAAGTGGCCAAGCAGGGCTATCACCTCAGCCCGGACCCGCGCGCGGGCATCGATTTCGATCTGCAGAACGTCGATCGCGGCGGTGGCGAGCGTACCCGCTACTCGGCCGGTGTCGAATTCAAGATCCCGTTGGCCGACAGCCTGATCGCCACCGCGGCGGCACGCTACGACCGG
>NZ_JBFRFE010000847.1:0-1386 GCF_052114665.1 Stenotrophomonas sp. 2YAF22
CAGCTGGCTCTGCTGCGCGTTGTAGGCAGTACGACGTGCATCCAGCAGGGTGACGAAGCTGTCCAGGCCCGCGTCATAGCGCGCCTGCGACAGGCGGTTGGCCTGCTCGGCCGCTTCCACCAGGCGCTGCTGCGAGGCCGCCTGTTCATCCAGGCTGACATTCAATGCCAGCGCATCGGCGGTTTCGCGGAAACCACTCTGGATCGACTTTTCGTACTGCGCCAGCGCGATATCGCGGTCGGCGTTGGCCACGGCCAGGTTCGCGCGCAGCTTGCCACCCTGGAAGATCGGCAAGGTGATCTTCGGCAGGAAGCTCCACATCCGCGTACCGCTGTCGAACAGGCCGGACAATTCACCAGAGCCACTGCCGATGCTGCCGGTCAGCGAGATGCTGGGGAAGAACGCAGCGCGTGCGGCACCGATGTTGGCATTGGCGGCCAGCAGCTGATGCTCCGCCGCCATGATGTCCGGGCGCTGCAGCAGCACGTCGCTGGGCAGGCCGGCCGGCGGTGGCGCCAGCGCAAGCACCTGCGGCGCGATGCTGTCCGGCAGCAGCGCAGGATCCAGCTGGCCACCGGCCAGCAGCGCCAGCGCGTTGCGGTCCTGCGCCAGCTGCCCACGCAAACGCGCGGCATCGGTGCGCGCGGTTTCCACCAGGGTGCGGGTCTGAGTCAGTTCCAACCCCGAACTGCCACCGCGCTCATGGCGTGCTTCGGCCAGGCGCAGCGAATCCTCATAGGTTTTCACCGTTGCCTCGGCGATCGCCAGACGCTGCTGGTCGGCGCCGTAGGTCAACCAGGCGGTGGCGGTCTCGGCCACCAAGCTCAGCTGCGCGTTGCGGCGGTTGGCGGCTACAGCGAAGTACTGCTGCAGCGCGGCTTCGCTCAGGTTGCGCACGCGGCCGAACAGGTCCAGTTCGAACTCGGCCACGCCGACACCCGCACTGAACTGCTCGGTCACCGGCACGTCGCCACCGCGGCGGTCCATCTGCCCGGTCACGGCCACGCCCGGTACGCGGTCTGCGCGCTGCACGCGATACTGGCCACGCGCCTTTTCGACGTTGAGCACGGCCACGCGCAGGTCGCGGTTGTTGTCCAGCGCCTGGCCGATCACCTGCTGCAGGCGCTCGTCGGTGAAGAAGTCGCGCCAGCCGACCGCGGCTGCATCGGCCACTTCGCCCTGCGCGGCTTCAGCCGGCCACTGCGACGGAATGGCCGGGGCCACTGCGGTGTTCTTCGGCGCCAGGGTGCCGCAGCCGGCAAGCGCCAGTGCCGCAGCGATGGAGAGGAACAGAGATGCACTTTTCATTGGAATGACTTCCATCGGTACTGCCGGATGGCAGGAGGTAGTGCCGGCCGCTGGCCGGCAACCTCATTGGATTCACAT
>NZ_JBFRFE010000848.1:0-1384 GCF_052114665.1 Stenotrophomonas sp. 2YAF22
GATAACCCACACCCCCTGCATGCCGGTTCACGCCGGTGCGGTAGCGGCTCAGTCCAGCACCCGCCCCTGCCGCCAGTACCCCATGAAGGTGATCGCGCGGCGATCCAGGCCGCAGCCCTTCAGCAGATGCCGGCGGATCGCCATCACCGCGCCGGCCTCGCCCGCTACCCAGGCATACAGCGCGCCGTCCGCGCTGGCGTCAGCCTGCTCCCACAGGATCTGCGCATCAACGTCGATGTCGTCCAGCTCGGCAGCCTCGGCGACGGTCGCGGCCACCGCCAGCCGCGCCTGCACCGCCTGCAGCAACCGCTGCCCATGGGCCTGCTGCCCGCGTGGCAACCACACCAGTTCGGCCGTGGCCGGTGCCTTCAACGGCACCGCATCACCGGCCTGGGCGATCTCCAGCAGGGCCAGCGTGCGCGGCGGATCGGTCAGCCCGGCCAGTTCCTCGAGGATGCCGGCCACCGCCGGCAATGCGGTCTCATCGGCCACCAGCAGCACCTGGCCTACCCCGGCTGGCGGCTTCCATTCCCAGCCCTCGCTGCTGTCCGCACAGTCGGCATCGGGGGCCAGCAGCACCACGCGGTCGCCCGGCCGTGCATGCGTGGCCCAGCGCGAGGCCGGTCCGGTCTCGCCATGCAGCACGAAGTCGACGTCGACCTCGCACTCGCCGGCACGCAGTTGGCGGAGGGTAAAGGTGCGCATCGGCGGCCGCGCCTCATCGGGCAGTGCCCGGTAACGGGCATACCAGTCTTCACCGCTGGGCACGTCCGGCGCGTCCTGGCCGGGCAAGGGGAAAAACACCTTGATTCGCTGGTCCGGGCCTTCGGTCTTCATGTGCGCCACGTCGGCGCCGGTGAACACCATGCGGTCCAGGGAAGGAGAAAGAACGCGGCGCTCCTTCAGCGCCACCTCGAACAGGCGGTAGGTCTGCTGCGCAGCCATGCGGGTACCTCATGCGACGACATCGGAATGGCTGGCTGTCGTGCACCCACGAACCGGCTCGCTGGAAACCCCAGCCTAATCCCTGCCCGCAGCGCCGCAACGGATCCGCGCGTGATGACGCGCCCTACCCCTGCGCGACGCTCAATGCGCCGTGCCGGCTGCCTCTGATGCGCGCTCGCGCTGGTGCTCCCAGTACCAGAACACGAAGCCGGCCGCGAAGAAGCCCGCCTGTCCCAGTGCCAGGTGCAGCGGGTTGTTGTGCAGCAGCGGCGATACCACGCCGGCCACCACGGTGCTGATCATCAGCTGCACGAACGCCTGCAGCGACGACGCCAGGCCGCGCTGCAGCGGATACATGTCCAGCACCGCCAGCGCCAGGATCGGGAAGATCAGCGCCATGCCCATGCCGCCAAGGAAGATCGGCATCACCGCCCACGGC
>NZ_JBFRFE010000849.1:0-1380 GCF_052114665.1 Stenotrophomonas sp. 2YAF22
CAGTTGCCCCTCATCGGCATCGAACGGGTCCACGCCTGCGTGTTGCTGGAACAGTTCGCGATAGCTCAGCACGCGCAATGTCGCGCTGCGGCCAACCAGCGCCAGTGCCTGCACCACCAGTTCCGCGGTTTCCTGCAGCAATCGATGGTGGTCCCAGCCAACCCGATACCACTCCAGCATGGTGAACTCGGGATTGTGGCGGCCACCGGCTTCGCCATTGCGGAACACCCGGCCGAGCTCATAGCAATCGCCCACGCCGGCAGCGAGCAGGCGCTTGAGCGGGAACTCCGGCGAGGTGCGCAGCCAGCGGCGTCGACCGCCCGCATCGACGTGGCCGCTGAAATCGGTATGGAAGCTGTCGATGTTCGGCTCGGTGTTGCCGGCCACGGAAAGAATCGGCGTTTCCACTTCCAGCACGCCACGCTCGGCGAAGAAGCGCCGCACCAGCGCATTGAGCGTGGCGCGCTGTTGCAGGCTGCGCAGCAGTGCCTCGCTCACAGGATGCCCTCCGGGCGCGGATGGTCTAGCGGCAGGGTCAGCAGATCGCGCGTGTCATCGATGTAGCCACTGGCCAGGTACAGGCGGCGCGCCAGTTCGTTGTGATGGTTCACCTCCAGCCGCAGCCGGCTGACCCCGCGCCCGCGCGCGCGTTGTTCGCAGATGGCCAGTGCCCGCTTGCCACGGCCACGGCCACGCGCGCGGTGGCTGAGGTAGAGCTCGTCCAGCAGCATGAAATGGCCGCCCTGCTCCAGGCTGAAGCCCATCGCGATGACCGCATAGCCAACGACGGCCGCGGCCTCGTCCAACCACAGCAGTACTTCCCCGTTGCGCGGATCGGCCAGCAGCGCATCGACACCACGGCGTACGCGCGCATCGTCGAATTCGATCTTGTCTTCGGCGTAGAAATCGCGCATCAGCGCGATCAGCAGTTCCTCGTCGGCACGGGTGGCCAGGCGGAAATCCAGCGGAGCGGTCTGCATCAGTGTTCCTTTGCGGTTGCGTGCCGGGTGCCTGCGCACCCGGCCGGTTCATCACTCGTGTTCGGCCAGGTAGGCCAGCAGGCGCTCTTCATCCCACACCGGAACGCCCAGCGATTGCGCCTTGTCCAGCTTTGAACCCGCCTCGGTGCCTGCCACCACGAAACTGGTCTTCTTCGACACGCTGCCGGACACCTTGGCGCCCAGCGCCTCCAGACGCTCCTTGGCGGTATCGCGATTGAGCTGGGCCAGCGTGCCGGTAAGCACCACCGTCTGCCCGTCCAGCGGGCCGGCCACCACTTCGGCCAGGGCCGGCGCAGTGGCCAGGATGTGCTTCATTTCCACTTCGGCGGCCAGCAACATCGCGCCATGGCCCTCGCTGTCCAGCCAGTCGGCGACGCCG
>NZ_JBFRFE010000850.1:0-1374 GCF_052114665.1 Stenotrophomonas sp. 2YAF22
GTCGTCGGCCATGCGTGGCCATGCCTTCCACTTCCTGCGCTACGGCATCGGTTTCCTCACCGCCCATCTGCTGCTGATCGTGCTCGGGCTATGGGCCTGGGATGCGCTGCTGGAAGACCGCACCGAGGCCAGCCTGCAGGCGGAAATGCGCGGCCCGCACGCCATGCTGCAACATCGCTTCGCCGAAACGCCGCCGGCGCAATGGCCAGCCCTGGCGCAACAGTTGGACAGCGATTTCGCCTATCCGCTGCAGCTGATGCCGTTGACCGAGGCTGCCGCGATACTGCCGGCGAAACAGCGCAAGGGCTTGCTCAACGGACACGTGCAGATCGAGCTGGACAGCATGCGCAGCCTGCAGCGCGTCGGCAACAGCAACAGTGCGCTGATCCTGGGGCCGCTGGACCAGGCCCTGCCCGAAGAAGGCTGGCAGGACAGTGAAGCGTCCGGCGTGGCCATCATCCTGCTGATCCTGATGGTGGCGGTGGCATTGCCGATGTACGTGATGGTCTACCGGTTGTGGCGCGATGTCTCGCAGCTGGCGCAGACCGCACGACGGATGCGCGATGGCCAGCTCGACAGCCGGGCGCCACGCGCCGGTACCGCGCTGGTGCGGCCATTGGCCAAGGCGTTCAACCACATGGCCGAACAGCTGCAGCTGCTGCTGGACAGCCAGCGCGTGCTGGCCCAGGCGGTGGCGCACGAAGTACGCACACCGCTGGCACGCATGCGCTTCGGCCTGGCCGACCTGGAAGACACCGGACTGGACGACGCCCAGCGCGATGCGCTGTCCGGCCTGCGCATCGACATCGACCGGTTGCAGCACCTGACCGATGCGGGTGTCGAGTACGCCGCGCTCGGCCGCTGCCATCAGGTCACCCGCCAGCGCCTGCAACTGGCCGCGCTGGTACGCGGCGTGGTCGAGCAGTTCGCACCACTGACGATACCGGTGCAGCAGGACCTGTCACCGGCAGGGCTGGTCAACGTCAACCGGCACATGCTGGAACTGGCGCTGCGCAACCTGCTGGGCAACGCGCTGCGCTATGCGCGCCGGCAGATCCGCATCGTCAGCACGCTCAACGACGGATGGCTGTGCCTGCAGGTGGAGGACGACGGTCCCGGTATCGCCGTCGAACTGCGCAGCCAGGTGCTGCAGCCCTACGTGCGGCTGGACCTGGCCAGCCCGGGCTTCGGGCTGGGCCTGGCGCTGGTGCAGGTGGTGGCGGACAAGCACCGCGGCCACGTGGAAGTGGCCGATTCGGTGCTCGGCGGTGCCTGCATCCGGCTGCTGCTGCCGATGGAAAGCGGTGTTCCGCCACCGGCAGACAACGTCTAGTTCGCCTCGGCATCGGCACGCGGCAAGGCGAACACGAACAG
>NZ_JBFRFE010000851.1:0-1372 GCF_052114665.1 Stenotrophomonas sp. 2YAF22
GCCAACACCTGTGTTGACCGTGGCGCGCTGGAAGACACCGTGCTGGCCGAGGACGTCCGCCTGGACAACCTGGTGCAGATCGCACACAACGTGCAGATCGGCGCCCACTCGGCCATCGCCGGCTGCACCGGCATTGCCGGCAGCGCCAAGATCGGCCGTTACTGCCTGCTCGGCGGCGCCGTTGGCGTCGTCGGTCATCTTGAAATCTGCGACAAGGTCGTGATCACCGGCAAATCGGTGGTCCGCAACTCCATCACCGAGCCGGGCGAGTACTCCTCCGGCACGCCCCTGACCGACAACCGCACGTGGCGCAAGAATGCCGCGCGCTTCAAGCAGCTCGATGCACTGGCCCGTCGCATCCTGTCTGTGAGCAAGGAGAAAGAATGAGCCACACCCAGACCCTGCCGGACATGGCGCAGATCCAGACGCTGCTTCCGCACCGCTACCCGTTCCTGCTGGTGGACAAGGTGGTGTCGATCGACTACGAGAAGCGCACGATCGTCGCGACCAAGAACGTCAGCATCAACGAGCCGTTCTTCCAGGGCCACTTCCCCGGCCAGCCGATCATGCCCGGCGTGCTGATCATCGAAGCCATGGCCCAGGCCGGCGGCGTGCTGACCCAGTTGACGCTGGGCCGCGATGCGCAGTCCAAGCTGTTCTACATGGTCAAGGTCGACAAGGCCCGCTTCACCAAGCAGGTGGTGCCGGGCGACGTGCTGGAGATGCACGTCGAGATCAAGCGCGTGATCCGCAACATGGCCGTGTACGACTGTGTGGCCAAGGTCGACGGCGAAGTCGTTGCCTGCGCCGAGGTGCTGTGCGCCGGCACCCGCGAATGACCCTGGCTGGAGGACCGAGATGAGCGACAACGCCCCCCTGATCCATCCCACCGCCGTGATCGATCCGTCGGCACGCCTGGCCGACGACGTCCGCGTGGGCGCGTTCACGATCATCGGGCCGGACGTCGAGATCGGTGCCGGCACCGACGTCGGTCCGCACTGCAGCATCCATGGCCCGACCCGGATCGGCCGCGACAACCGTTTCATCGGCCATGTCGCGGTCGGCGGCGAACCGCAGGACAAGAAGTACGGCGGTGAACGCACCGAACTGGTGATCGGCGACCGCAACGTGTTCCGCGAGTTCGTCACCCTCAACCGTGGCACCGGCGGCGGTGGCGGCATCACCACCATCGGCGATGACAACTGGATGCTGGCCTACACGCACGTAGCCCACGATTGCCACGTCGGCAACTTCTGCGTGTTCTCCAACAACACCACGCTGGCCGGCCACGTGACGGTGGGTGACTACGTGATCATCAGCGGCTTCGCCGGTGCGCATCAGTTCTGCCGCATCGGTGCGCACGCCTTCCTCG
>NZ_JBFRFE010000852.1:0-1369 GCF_052114665.1 Stenotrophomonas sp. 2YAF22
GGGCCAGCATGGCCGTACCGGCCTGCTGCAGGATCTGGGTGCGGGTCAGCTCAGCGGTTTCCTTGGCGAAGTCGGTGTCCTTGATGCGGCTGCGCGACGCYGACAGGTTTTCCGACGAGGTCTGCAGGTTGGCMACCACCGAGGTGAARCGGTTCTGGATCGCACCGAGGTCGGCGCGGGTGCTGTTGATCGCACCCAGGGCCTTGTCGACGATTTCCATGGCCTGCTGGGCGCCCTTCACGGTGCTGACGTCCAGGTTGCTGGCGTACTTCGAAGCCGGTGCCGCCGCAGCGGTGGTGGCGGTGAAGGTCGGCGCGGTGGCGCCGGTCCAGGTGCCCGGCGTTGCGGTGATGGCCTTGAACGAGCCGTCAGCGTTGGTGCTGTCCTTGACCGAGGTCAGGGTCACGCCGGTGGTGCCGTTCACTTCGGCGTAGACGCCGGTTTCGCCGATCTTGGCGTTGATCGCGGTCACCAGTGCTTCGCGCGAGGCCTTGCCGGTGGCAGCGGCGTCGGCGCCCTGCTTGACCGAGACGTCGGCGATGGCCACACCGTTGATCGACAGGCCGCTGGTGCTGAAATCACCGTTGGTGCCCGGATCGGCCAGTGCCAGCGCGTTGGTGTCGAACTTGGCGCCACCCAGGGCATTGGCCTTGGCATCGATGGTCTTGTCGATGGCAATCGCCTGACCGGCGTTGGCGCCGACCTGGAACAGCTGGCTGGAGAACGAACCGTCCAGCAGCTTGGTGCCGTTGAAGTCCGACTGCTTGGCGACGCGGTCGATTTCCGAAACCAGCTGGGTCACTTCGGCCTGCAGYGCCTTGCGGTCGCTGGCCGAGTTGGTGGCGTTGGAGGCCTGCACCGACAGCTCGCGGACGCGCTGCAGGTTGTTGCCGATTTCGGTCAGCGAACCTTCGGCAACCTGTGCCAGCGAAATGCCGTCGTTGGCATTGCGGATGGCCACGTCGGTGCCGCGGATCTGGGTACCGAAGCGCTCGGAGATCGCCAGGCCGGCCGCATCGTCCTTGGCGCTGTTGATGCGCGAACCGGAGGACAGGCGCTGGATGGTGGTAGCGAGCGAGCTGCCGCTGGTGCTCAGGTTGCGCTGAGCATTCAGGGACATGGTGTTGGTGTTGATGACTTGTGCCATGGTGCTTTTCCTTTGGCGAAGGTGGAACGTATTTCAGGAACCGGGCGGCAGCTCAGCCGCCGCCCGGTGGTCGATCAAGGAGCGGATCAGCGCAGCAGGCTGAGCACGCCYTGCGGCACCTGGTTGGCCTGGGCCAGCATGGCCGTACCGGCCTGCTGCAGGATYTGGGTGCGGGTCAGCTCAGCGGTTTCCTTGGCGAAGTCGGTGTCCTTGATGCGGCTG
>NZ_JBFRFE010000853.1:0-1368 GCF_052114665.1 Stenotrophomonas sp. 2YAF22
ATGCCGGCCAGCGGCCGGCACTACCGGTCCTGGGGTTCCCACGGGAACCGCGGCAGGCTTTCCACCGCCTGTTCCAGCCGCCGCGACCAGTTCTGGTGGATGTCGGCGTACAGCGGTGAATCGGCGCCCAGCCGCAGCTGCTGGCTGATCCGCAGTTCGCCGGCGCGCAGCAGCGCCAGGTCGACCGGCAGGCCCACCGACAGGTTGGAACGGATGGTCGAATCGAGCGAAACGATCGCCGTGCGCGCGGCATCTTCCAGATGCGTGGATGGGGTCAGGATGCGATCCAGGATCGGCTTGCCGTACTTGGATTCACCGATCTGCAGATAGGGCGTTTCCGGCGAGGCGGCGATGGCGTTGCCCAGCGGGTAGACCATGTACAGGCCGGGCTGCTCGCCGGCAATCTGTCCACCGAAGATCAGCGTGGCCTGGGTGTTCACCCCGTCATGGCCGTGTTCGGTGTGCTGGCTCTGCACCTGGCTGTCCACCAGCAGGGAGCCGACGTAGGCCGCAGCCTCGAACAGATGGGCCATGTCGCGCAGGTTCGGTGTGCGCCGCTCGTCGGCATCGCGCTTCAGCCGCGACACCAGCAACTGGGTCGTGGCCAGGTTGCCGGCGGCCATCACCACGTAGGCGGCCTGGCCGGGGTATTCGAACACGTGCAGTTTGCGGTGCACGCGGACATCGTCCAGCGCGGCATTGGTGCGGGTGTCGGCGGCGAAGACCAGGCCCTCGTCCACCTCGATTCCAACGCAATAGGTCATGTCGGTGCCCTATCATATGCGTCCCGGATTGTAGGCAGGCCGTTGTGACGATGGCATGCCCGCGCTCCACCTGATTGCCGTCACCGGAACCGCATGACCACCGTGCTCCTGAGCCTGGGCAGCAACGTCCATCCCCGCCGCTACCTCCACGCTGCGGTGGCGGCCCTGYGCGAGCGCTTTGGCGCGCTGCAGGTGTCTGCCGCCTACCGCACCGCTGCCGTCGGTTTCGACGGCCCGGCCTTCCTCAACAACGGCGTTGCCCTCGAGACCGACCTGCCGCTGCAGGAACTGGATGACTGGCTGCATGCGCTGGAAGATGCGCATGGTCGTGACCGCAGTGGCCCGCGCTTCTCCGACCGGACCCTGGACGTCGATGTGGTGTTCTATGGCGACCTGGTGGTGGAGGGCCCCGGCCATCTGCGTATTCCGCGCCCGGAACTGAAGCATGCCTTCGTGCTGAAGCCGCTGGCTGACATCGCCCCGGACTTCGTCGATCCGGTCAGCGGCCTGGACCTGGCCACGTTGTGGCGCGCGCACAAGCAGTTTGGCGAAGCGTTCGAGGTCGTGGACCTCGAATGAGGGAGGCTGCCGGCCAGCGGCCGGC
>NZ_JBFRFE010000854.1:0-1363 GCF_052114665.1 Stenotrophomonas sp. 2YAF22
CCCATTCGGCGAGCAGCGATTCCTGCGGCACCCAATACTTGTCGAACGAGGTAGGCGTGTAGTCGTACGGCGGCCGCTTCAACCATTTGCCGGACTCGGCGATGCGCTCCTTGCTCCAGCCGTCGTTGGCCCCACCGGGTGCGCCGCGCTCGGCCTTGCCGGCCCCGTCCTGGCCGGCCACGCGTACGCTGCCGTCAGCGTTGAACAGACCGTCGCCCTTGCCCGCACTGGTTTGCGCGGCGCCCTGGTTGGCGCCGTCGCGATTGCGGCTGGAAGCGCCCCAGTCGTCACCGCGTGCGGGCGTTGCCCAGTTGCCCGGGGTTGGTGCCGGACGGGCGCCCGCCTGTGCGGCGACGGTACTGGTCGTCGCAGGGCGCGCCACGCTGGCGCTGTTCTGGGCCGAACTGCCGGCGGGTGCCGGCGTCGGCGTGGTCGCGCTGCCTGACGCAGTCGACGCGGCAGGTTGCGGAGCGGCAGCAACCTCCCGTTCGCGCACCTGCACCTCGCGCCCGGCAGGCGCACGCACCGTGGGCTCGCGCCCTGCGACGGTGGCCATGCGCACCTGCGGATCGGTCACGGCCTGCACTTCGCGCTCGCGCACCTGTACGTCGCGTTGCGGTACGCGTACCTGGATGTCGGTGGTCCGCATCGGCTGCGGCGCCACCGGCGCTTCGACCGTGCTGATTTCGCGCTCCTGCACCTGCACATCGCGCACGCGCGGAGCCTGCACTGCCACGTCGGGCGTGCGTACCGGCGTTGCTATCGGCGCAGCCTGTACCGGCAGCACGCTGCGCTCGCGCACCGTCGGAATGGTGTCGCGAGGCACGATGCTGACCTCGGTGCGCGGCAGTGCGACCGGCGGCACCACGAATTCGGCGGTCGCCTCTGCAACTTCGGTGGCCTGTACCGGTGAGGGCGGCGGTGCGGCCACCGGCGCCGGCTCCACCTCGGGCGGCGGCGGCACGCTGGCGGTCGGTGCCGTGGCAGCGGCAGTAGAAGACGGCGCAGGTGCAGACGGTTGCGGCCGGGGCGCTGTCGCCGCTCCGGCATCCTGGCCTGCGGCTGCGGCACCGGCCTCTGCGGCGGCAGCTGCCTCGGCACCGGGCTGGTCGCCGCCGCCTTCCTGTGCAGCACGGCCGACGAATTCAATCTGCACGCGCTCACCCTCGCTGCCCTGCTCGTCCGGCGAAGACGTGCGGATCACCGCCACCCACAGCAGCAGCAGGAAGAACAACAGATGCAGCAGCGCGCTGAGCAGCGCCGAGGTCCAGCGCATCCAACGCTGGTCGCGAGGCGCCGGATCCCAGTCCTGCCAGAACAGGCGGCGMAGGGACGCCCATGGCCCCAGCGCCGGCAATTGCCC
>NZ_JBFRFE010000855.1:0-1354 GCF_052114665.1 Stenotrophomonas sp. 2YAF22
GTTCCACTGCGGGTTGTAACGGTCGCCACGCTGCGCATGGGCATCGCCCGAGTAGGGCAGCAGCACCAGCAGTTGCGCGGCCGCTACAAGCAGCAGCACAGCCCTTCCTGTTTTCAGAAACATCGTCCAGCTCCTGTGCGGACATCGTCGGTCTCTGCAGTACACACCGCAGACATTGCGCGAACCTGCCGTCACCGCAGGCAATTGCAGTGACTACCGGACCAGTGCTTCCACCGGGTCCAGCTGCGCCGCACGACGTGCAGGCAGGAAACCGAAGCCGATACCGATCAGGCTGGAACACGCGAATGCCGCAATGATCGAGTTCGCCGAGAACACCAGGCTGAAGCCCACGTCAGCCAGTGCCAGCACTGCGCCCAGCAGCAACGCCACGCCAATGCCCAGCACGCCGCCGAGCAGACATACAAGCACCGACTCGATCAGGAACTGCTGCAGAATGTCGCTGCGCCGTGCCCCCACGGCCATGCGCACGCCAATCTCGCGGGTGCGCTCGGTTACCGACACCAGCATGATGTTCATCACTCCGATGCCGCCGACTACCAGTGCAATGGCTGCAATGGAGCTGATCATCATGGTGAGGATGCCGGTGGTCTGTTCAATCGACTGGCGGATCTGCGCGTTGTTGCTCATGTAGAAGTCGGTACTGCCGTGGCGGCGCATCAGCAAGCGTGCAATGGCCTGCTCGGCCGCGTCCATGCTGATCGCATCTGATACGCGCACGGTGATGCTGGACACATGGCTCTGGCCCAGCATCCGCGCCATGGCCGTGGTGTAGGGCATCCATACCCGTAGCAGCGAGGTGTCGCCGGCCGCGCCAGCGTCCTTCTTCACCACACCCACCACGCGCACCGGCACGGTGCCCAGCAGCAGGGTCTGCCCGATGGGGTTCTCGGCTGCGGCGAAGAAGCGCGCGCGGGTGTTGGCGTCGATGATCGCCACCTGCTGATAGCCAGCCACACCCCGCGCGTTGAAGAAGGTGCCTTCGCCCAGTTTCAATCCATGCACGCGGAAGTACTGTTCGCTGACGCCCTGCACCTGCACGCTGGCGGAGCGGTTGCCACGCATCGCGGTACCCGTGGTGGCTACGCCGGGGGTGGCACTGTCCACGAACGGTTGCCCGGCCAGGGCCACGCTGTCACCTGGGGTAAGGGTCTCCACCCGCGCCGCGTGCAGGTCGCCAAAGCCGGAGCCTGGATAGATCTCGATGGTGCTGGTACCCAGCGAAGAGATGTTGGACAGGATGGCCTGACGCGCGCCCGTACCCAGCGCGACCACCGACACCACCGAGGCGATGCCGATGATGATGCCGAGCATGGTCAGGAAGGTACGCATGCGG
>NZ_JBFRFE010000856.1:0-1340 GCF_052114665.1 Stenotrophomonas sp. 2YAF22
GTTCGATCGCGACCTGATCAACGTGCTGCGCACCAAGAATGTCGAGATCGTGCAGGAAGAGCCGTCCAGCGGCATCTCCCTCGGCGCGATCCTGATGAATTTCCTGCCGGTCATCCTGATCATCGGCTTCTGGCTGTTCATCATGCGGCAGATGCAGGGCGGTGGCGGCGGTGCCAAGGGCGCGATGTCCTTCGGCAAGTCGCGCGCCAAGCTGCAGGGCGAAGACCAGATCAAGGTCACCTTCGCCGACGTTGCCGGCTGCGACGAAGCCAAGGAAGAGGTCGGCGAACTGGTCGACTTCCTGCGTGACCCGTCCAAGTTCACCAAGCTCGGCGGCAAGATCCCGCGCGGCGTGCTGATGGTCGGCCCTCCGGGTACCGGCAAGACGCTGCTGGCCAAGGCCATTGCCGGTGAAGCCAAGGTGCCGTTCTTCTCGATCTCCGGTTCGGACTTCGTGGAAATGTTCGTCGGCGTCGGCGCCAGCCGTGTGCGCGACATGTTCGAGCAAGCCAAGAAGCACGCGCCGTGCATCATCTTCATCGATGAAATCGACGCCGTCGGTCGCCACCGTGGTGCCGGCCTGGGCGGCGGTCATGACGAGCGCGAGCAGACCCTGAACCAGCTGCTGGTCGAGATGGACGGTTTCGAAGGCGGCGAAGGCGTGATCGTGATCGCCGCCACCAATCGTCCGGACGTTCTGGACCCGGCGCTGCTGCGTCCGGGCCGCTTCGACCGCCAGGTGGTGGTCGGTCTGCCGGACGTGAAGGGCCGCGAGCACATCCTCAAGGTGCACATGCGCAAGTTGCCGCTGGCCGACGACGTCGTGCCGATGGTGATCGCGCGTGGTACTCCCGGCTTCTCCGGTGCGGACCTTGCCAACCTCTGCAACGAGGCAGCCCTGTTCGCCGCCCGTGGCAACGAGAAGGAGGTCCGCATGGACCACTTCGATCGTGCCCGCGACAAGATCCTGATGGGTGCCGAGCGCCGCTCGATGGCCATGAGCGAGGAGGAGAAGACCCTCACCGCTTACCACGAAGCCGGTCACGCCATCGTCGGTCGTTTGGTGCCCGAGCATGACCCGGTCTACAAGGTCACCATCATCCCGCGCGGCCGTGCGCTGGGTGTGACCATGTACCTGCCGGAAGGCGACAAGTACTCGATCAACCGCGTGGCGATCAACTCGCAGCTGTGCTCGCTGTATGGCGGTCGCGTCGCCGAAGAACTGATCTTCGGGCCGGACAAGGTCACCACCGGCGCCTCCAACGACATCGAGCGTGCCACCAAGATGGCCCGCAACATGGTCACCAAGTGGGGCCTGTCGGAGACCCTTGGCCCGATCG
>NZ_JBFRFE010000857.1:0-1339 GCF_052114665.1 Stenotrophomonas sp. 2YAF22
ACACAGAATCATGAGCGCTGTTGCTGTTGCTGTTGCTGTTGCTTCAAAGCCTGCCGCAGGCAGCGCCGCAGCCGCCGCTGCAAGGAAACCTGAATACGTTCGAACAGCCCACCTCAATCCCCCGCCCCCGCGGCCGATAACGGTCATGTCACCGCTGCTCCCGATCAGCACCGGCGCCTCCACCCACCACCACCCGGGTACTGCTCGATGAATCTCCTGCATCGCTGGCAACACTACTTCAGCAATCTCTCCGTCCGACGCAAGCTCAATCTGCTCACGCTGCTGATCGCACTCGGCGTGATCGCGCTCTCGGTGATCGCTGCCCGCATGCAGTACCTGGACCTGACCGATACCCGCAAGTCTTCGCTGAAGACCCAGGTCGAACTGAGCTACGGCATCCTCGACCACTACCATCGCCTGGCCGGAACCGGCGAGCTCAGCGAAGAAGCTGCCAAGGCCGCCGCGCTGCAGGCGCTGGAAGTCATGCGCGCGCATAACGATACCTATTACTACAACATCTACGACACCGGCTATCACGTGCTCATGCACCCGTTCCGCAAGGATCTGGTGGGCAAGGACATGAAGGATTTCCGTACCGGCGATGGCATCCGCATCTACTACGACCAGATCGAAGCGGCCAAGGCCGGCGGCGGTTTCGTCGCCTATCGATGGGCCAAGCCCGGCGAGAAGGGGGAAGTCGAAAAGGTCGCCTACGCCGGCCTGTTCAAGCCCTGGAACTGGGTGGTCAGCAGCGGCGTGTACATGGATGACGTGCAGCAGCAGGCACTGGTCTTCACTGCCATCATGACCCTGGCCGGTGGCGTGCTGGTGCTGATCGTGCTCGCATTGAGCTGGGTCATCGGCAACCGCATCGCACGCCCGCTGAAGCAGGCCACCGCCGTGGCCGAAGGCATTGCCGGCGGCAAGCTGGACAGCCACATCGGCCCGCAGCCGCATGATGAAACCGGTCGCCTGCTCGAAGCCATGTCGCGCATGCAGCAGCAGCTGCACGCGGTCATCAGTGGCCAGCGCGAGATGGCGCGCCGCCACGATGGCGGTGAACTCAGCTACCGCATCGACGCCAGCAGCTTCCCCGGCGAATACGGACTGATGGTGCAGGAAACCAACGTCCTGGTCGGCAGCCACGTGCAGACCCTGCACGATGTACTGAACGTCGTGCAGCAGTACGCCGTGGGCGACCTCAGCAGCGACATCGCGCGCTATCCGGGCGAAAAGGCGGCGATGACCACCACCGTCGACACGGTCAAGGCCAACCTCGGCCGCATCAACGCCGAGATCAAGCAGCTGGCCAGTGCCGCCGCCGCGGGCGACTTCAGCC
>NZ_JBFRFE010000858.1:0-1339 GCF_052114665.1 Stenotrophomonas sp. 2YAF22
GCCAGGAAGAACGGCGAGTACATGTCGGGCATGGCGATCGGCCGCGGCAGCACCACATGCACGATCTGGTTCGGTGGCGGCGGTGGCACGTGGATGCACGCGCCGTAGTACGGCACGAACAGGAATTCGACCAGTCGGCCATCTGCCGCGTTGGCCAAAGGCACCACGTAGCCCGGCAACCGCACTGCGCGATCCAGTACCGCGTCCACCGTACGGAACGTACCGAACTGGGCCATGCGCCGGTTGCCGTTGTGCTGCACCTCCGGCCCCTCACCGCGCTCGAGTGCTGCCAGTTCGTCGCTGGGCAGCATCTGCAGCCAGTCCAGTTCCTGCTCGCTTTGCGTGCCAGCATTGCTCTGTACCGGCGGCGGCGGCAGTGCCTGCACACCGGTATCGGTCGGCCGCGTGCAGGCAACCGGCAGCATTGCCGCAGCCAGCAGCAACCAGCGCACGCCCGCGCTCATGGGGCAGGCGCCAGGCCATCGGCCAGGGTGCGCCGGTAGGCCAGCAGCGCAGGCAGCAGGCCGGCAACCCCGCTGATCAGCAGCACGCCGCCCACCCAGGCCAGTTCACGCGCGTCCGGCCAGACGTGGGTGATCGACAGACCGAAATTGGCCAGCGCCCAGCTGCGCCCGGCCGCGCTGGCACAGGTCAGCACCGCCAGCGCCAACGCGCAGGCCATTGCTGCAGTGGCCACGGCCTCAACGACCAGCAGGCAGGCCACATAGGCCGGGCGCGCACCGGTGGCGCGCAGCACCGCCATTTCTCGGCGGCGTTCCTGCAGCGTCGATACCAGCAGCGCCATCAGTGACACCATGCCCAGCAGCACCACCATCGCACTGATCAGCTGCAGCGCGCGCTCGGCAGTGCCCAGCGACTGCCACAGCTGCTGCAACGTCACGCCGGGCAGGATCGCCTGCAGCGCTTCGTCTGGATACTCATTGATGCTGCGCTGCACGCCGAAGGTGGCGATGCGCGAGTTCAGCCCGAGCATGAAGGCGGTGATGCTGGTCGGGGTCAGGTCAAGCTGCCGTGCCTGTTCTGCGCTGACATGCTGGCTGCGCAACTGCACGCCGGAGCGCCAATCGACATGGATCGCTTCGATCGCCGGCAATGACACCAGCACGGACGAATCCACCGGCGTGCCGGTACGCTGCAGGATGCCGACCACGCGGAACGGCTTGTCGGCATGCGTGGCCAGCGTTACCGCACCAGTGCCATGGGCCAGCACGATCTCAGAGCCCAGGCCGATGTGCGCGGCCTGCGCGACTTCAGCGCCGACCACCGCGTCATACAGGTCGTCGAACGGCTGGCCCTGCGCGAATGCCAGCGCATGCCC
>NZ_JBFRFE010000859.1:0-1335 GCF_052114665.1 Stenotrophomonas sp. 2YAF22
TACGCACCGCTGCCGAACGTGGCGTGCAGGCAGCGATCATCCTCACCGCGCATCTGGGTGAGGGCCCAGGCTCGCCGTGGGCACAGGTGGAGGCCGCCGCGCGTGCGCATGGCCTGCGCATCCTCGGCCCGCACTGCCTGGGCGTGATCGCACCGCATGCACGGCTCAATGCCAGCATCGCCGCGCATTTCCCGCAGGCCGGCGACCTCGCGTTGATCTCCGAATCCTCGGCGATCGCCGCCGCCCTGGTGGAGTGGGGCGTGGCGCGCTCGGTGGGGTTCTCCGCCGTGGTTTCGCTGGGCGACACCATGGACGTGGACTTCGGCGACCTGCTGGACTATTTCGCCACCGACTACCGCACGCGCGCCATCCTGCTCTACGTCGAGCAGATCAAGGACGCCCGCAAGTTCATGTCGGCCGCACGTGCCGCGGCGCGTGCCAAACCGGTGGTGGTGGTGAAGTCCGGGCGCGCCGAACGGGTGCAGCCGGGCAGCGCCGATACCCACGTGCAGGCCCTGGCGCGCGCCGATGATGTGTACGGCGCGGCATTCAACCGTGCCGGCCTGCTGCGGGTGAGCGCGCTGGACGAACTGTTCACCGCAGCCGAGTCGCTGGGCCGGCTTGGCACCTTCCCCGGTCGTCGCTTGGCCATCCTCAGCAACGGCGGTGGCGTCGGCCACCTTGCGGTGGACCAGCTGATCGCGCTGCAGGGCACGCTGGCGCAACTGTCCGACAGCACCGTGCAGAAGCTGGATGCGGTACTGCCGCAGGGCTGGTCGCGCAGCAACCCGGTCGACATCGTGGTCGATGCCGATGGTGATCGCTATGCCACCGCCATCGAAGCGTTGCTGGCCGACAGCGAGAACGATGCAGTGCTGGTGGTCAACGTGCCTACCGCGTTCACCTCGTCGGCCGATGCGGCGCAGGCGCTGACCCGCACGCTCGGCCTGCGCCCGCGCCATCACCGCGACAAGCCGGTATTCGCGGTGTGGCTGGGCAATGACGACCAGGCCACCGCCACCCTCAATGCGGCACGCGTGCCGACCTATCCCACCGAAGCGGAGGCCGTGCGCGGCTTCCAGCATCTGGTGCGTTACCGGGAGGCACAGAGTGCGTTGATGGAAACGCCGCCGAGCCTGCCGCAGGATTTCAGCGTGGATACCGCGCGTGCGCGCGCGCTGGTCGAAGGCGCGCTAGCCAATGGCCAGGGCTGGCTGGATCCGCTGGCCACCCATGAGCTGCTGAAGGCCTACGGCATTCCCTCTGCGCCGGTGTTGCATGCGCGCGATGCGCACGAGGCGATGGACCTGGCGCAACCGCTGCTGGAGCGTGGCG
>NZ_JBFRFE010000860.1:0-1334 GCF_052114665.1 Stenotrophomonas sp. 2YAF22
GTCTGGTAGTAGCTGGTGCGCAGGGTCGCATCGATCACGCCCATGAAGGAACGCAGGATGCGGTCCTCGTCCAGGCTCGACACGCGGTCCATCAGCTTCAGCAGCGCTTCGCGCGCGGCCTGCATCTGCGCATCGCGGTCACCCTTGCGGGCGTCGACCACGGTCTTGAGCACCTTCAGGGTGGCCTCGTCGCCGGCAGCCAGCACGTCGAGGTGGGCCTTCAGCTGCGCCTGGCCGGTGGCGATGTCTTCCTTGCTTTCATGACCGGTGGCCGGATCGAAGCGGGCTTCGAACAGCTCGACCAGCAGGCGTGCCAGCAGCGGGTAGCGGGTGAAGGTACCTTCGACGTAAGCCTGCGAGAACGGCACGCCGGTCTGCAGCAGGTACTTGCAGTAGCCGCGCAGCATGGCGACCTGGCGCCAGTGCAGGCCGGCAGCCAGCACCAGGCGGTTGAAGCCATCGTTCTCGGCATCGCCGTGCCAGACGCGGGCAAAGGTCTCACCGAAGGCTTCATCGACGCTGGCCGCATCGATCGCACCGGCAGTCGACTCGACCTCGAAGTCCTGCACGTACACCGGCGCGTTGTCCACCGACAGGCGGTACGGGCGCTCGGCAATCACGCGCAGGCCCATGTTTTCCATCATCGGCAGCGCGTCCGACAGCGGGATGTCATCCAGCTGGCGATACAGCTTCAGGCGCAGGCCATCGCCGGATTCGCGCGGCACGGCCTGCAGGCTCAGGCGCAGGTCGTCCGGACCGGTCAGCGCATCGAGCTGGCTGACATCGTTGGCGGCAACGGCGGTGCTGTTGTCTTCGATGTAACCGGCCGGCAGCGCCTTGCCGATACGCGCAGCAATGCGCAGGCCTTCGGCTTCGCCATGGCGGGTGACCAGCGCTTCGCGCAGGTCGTCCTGCCAGTTGCGCAGCACCTGGGCCAGCTTCTGCTCCAGTTCGGCAGTATCGACGTCGAGCATTTCGCCCGGCTTCGGACGCACGATCAGGTGCACCTGGGCCAGCGGCGATTCACCCAGCACCACCGAGCTGTCCACGTACTCGCCGTGCAGCGCTTCCTTGAGCATCGCTTCGATGCGCAGGCGCACGTCGGTGTTGAAACGCTCGCGCGGCAGGTAGACCAGCGCGGAAATGAAACGGCTGTACTTGTCGCGGCGCAGGAACAGGCGGCTGCGCACACGCTCCTGCAGGCCCAGCACGCCCATTGCGGTGCGGAACAGTTCGTCCTCGCTGGACTGGAACAGTTCTTCACGCGGCAGGGTTTCCAGGATGTGGCGCAGGGCCTTGCCGCTATGGCTGGAGCCAGCCAGGCCGGACTGCTT
>NZ_JBFRFE010000861.1:0-1330 GCF_052114665.1 Stenotrophomonas sp. 2YAF22
GCCCGCTGCCCTTGCTGCATATCGCCGACCCGACCGCCACGGCGATCGTGCAGGCCGGTCTGCAGCGCATCGGCCTGCTCGGCACCGCCTTCACCATGGAGGAAGACTTCTACCGTGGCCGCCTGGGCGAGCGCTTCGGCCTGGACGTACTGGTTCCGGAGGCCGATGACCGCCGCGATGTACACGCGATCATCTACGAGGAGTTGATCGCCGGGGTGGTCAACGAGCGATCACGGCAGATGTACGTCGAAGTGATTGAACGCCTGGTTGCCCGCGGTGCCCAGGCGATCATCCTCGGCTGTACCGAGATCATGCTGCTGGTACGCGCCGAAGACAGCCCGGTGCCGCTGTTCGACACCACGACCCTGCATGCGCGCGCGGCAGTGGACGCAGCGTTGGCGTAACCCACGGCGGGGTGCAGTCGAGCAGGCTCGACTACACGTCAGGCATCCGGTCACGCAGGCGATTCGGGCTGCACTTCCAACGAAGTGACCAACCATTCCACCACCGGTGGCGAATCRCACAGGAAGAACACGGCGTCGCCGCTGCGTGCTTCGGTCAGCATCCGGTAGACGCTGATCGCCACGCCCGATTGGCTGGCGATGAAAATCTCGCTGCTGCGCGGCCCATCGGCCTGGCGGGAAACCAGCCGTAAGGCATGGCGAGCCGCAACCGTATCTTCCGGCTCGGCTTCGCGGGTCAATTCCAGGCCACGCAGGCCCCAGGCAACAAAAACACGCTTGCCCTTGAACGTCGTGTCCAGGACCTGCACTTCGACCGCGCCCGTGCCGGCCGACCGATGAATGACGATACTGCTGATCAACGCAACCCCCTGTGGTCGTCGTGGTCCGCACATCCTTGTCCGCACCCGTGCCAGCAGCCACGGGCGAGGCCCGAAAGCCGCGTCCGAAAGCGCTGGAACGTGTAAAAAACTGTAAACCGATGCAATCGGATGTGCCCGGGATGATACGGGATGTAACGCCCTGCATGCGCCGCCGGACACTTATAAATCCGTCCTGAGCCAGCGCAGACCCCGGTCGTCGCAGAGCGCCGCACGTGCGCCATTCTTGCGTCCCATYCCCAAWCCGAGGTTTCAATGAGCCTTCGTCTGCTGCTGCCCCTGGGCGGTTCTGCGCTTGCCCTGCTGCTGGCCGCAACCACCGTCTCGGCCCAGGATTACGACAGCGAATCGTCACCGCGCACGACCTGCGAATCACACTTCAACAAGACCCAACAATGCCCGTTCGAAGGACGCGCGCGACTGGCCCGGCAGCTGTCAGTGACGCGATGCGTGGAAGATGACAACTGGGGACAGCGCCGCGGCATGCTG
>NZ_JBFRFE010000862.1:0-1326 GCF_052114665.1 Stenotrophomonas sp. 2YAF22
GATCCAGCTACCCTGAGGTTGCCGGCCAGCGGCCGGCACTACCGATCCGGGGCAGATTTACGCCATGCGTGGATGTACCGATCCCGGGCAGATCCACGCCATGCGTGGATGCGGTCATCCGAACGCCAACAACTGCGGCTGCAACGCGCTGAAAATACGCGCCAGCCGCTCCGCCCACGCCTGTTGCCCGGCGGCATCGGCGATCAGGTCCTGGCGGATCTCCAGTTCCACATGCACCAGGCCGCGACCTTCGCCATGCACCGGCACCGCGTAGTCGCTGCTGCTGTTGACCGAATACGGTTCGTTGTCGCCCACCACCAGGTCGCCTTCATCGCGCAGCGCCTGCAGAAAGGCGTGGGCAAAGCGGGTGTCCTGGTGGTACAGCACGCCGGCATGCCACGGACGCTGCATGCCGTTCATCACCGGGGTGAAGCTGTGCATCATCACCAGCACTGTTGGCCGTGCCGCATCGCGGCGTGCATCCAGTTCGGCATCGATGCGTGCATGGTAGGGCGCGTGGATCGCATCGATGCGCTGCTGCCGCTGCGCGGGCGACAGTCCGGCGTTGCCCGGCACTACGGTGTGGTCGCTGACCTCGGGGATCAGCGTCGGCGAAACCAGCGGGCGGTTGCAGTCGATCAGCAGCCGCGAATAGGTCTGCTCGATCGCCCACGCATCCAGCCGCTCGGCCAATGCACGGGTGGTGCCGCCGATGCCGATGTCCCAGCCGATATGCCGGTCCAGTTCGGCCTGCGGCAATCCAAGATCGGCCAGTGCACGCGGTACCTGTTGGCCGGCATGATCAGCCAGCAGCAGGAACGGCGAGGCGCCCTGCGCACGGTGCACACTGAAGATCGCCGGATCGTCGGCGCCCAGCAGTGCCGGCAGCGCGTGCAGGCCGGCGTCAGCCACGGGGCCGTCCGTCCAGGTGGTGCTCGATCATCCACAGGCCGGCCCACAGCTTGGCATCGGCTTCATAGCCTTCGGCCATTTTCTGCACCAGCCAGGCGGCCGCCTGCGTGCGCGGCACTTCATGCACGGTGATGTCCTCGCTCTCGTCGCCGCCGCCTTCGCCGATGCGACGCAGGCCGGTGGCACGCACGAAGGCGATCTTCTCGCTGCTGGCACCGGAGGAGGTGGGGCCGATCATCAGCACTTCGGCGTGCTCGGCGGTCCAGCCGGTTTCCTCTTCCAGCTCGCGTACAGCGGAAACTTCGATGGACTCGCCCGCATCGATGTCGCCGACCAGCCCGGCCGGCATCTCGATGGTCGACGCCTGCAGTGGTACGCGGAACTGTTCGACGAACAGCACGTTGTCCTCGGGGG
>NZ_JBFRFE010000863.1:0-1323 GCF_052114665.1 Stenotrophomonas sp. 2YAF22
CAGCCCGACAGTGCCGGGTTGCCGGCCAGCGGCCGGCACTACCATGCTCCCCGGTAGCGCCGTGCCCGGCCGGCATTACCGCCGGCGCGCCAGCAGCAGGTGGAAGTGCTTTTCCCGCCGCTGGCCGTCATTGCCGGCCGTGCATTCGCGATGCGAGCGCCATGCCGTGACGGTGAAGCCGGACACCCGCAGCGCCAGCTCCACTGCGTCCAGCTCATGCAGCTCAAAGTCGGCGGCAAAGGGCAGGCTGCGCATGAATCCGGCATCGCCGAAGGCCAGGCATAGCCGGCCGCTGCGATGCAGCACCCGTGCCAGTTCATCCAGTACCGGGGCCAGGTCCGGCCAGAAGTACAGGGTGTTGACCGCCAGCGCAGCATCGACGCTGGCATCAGCCAGGGGCAGGGCATGGGCATCACCCTCGCGCAGCGCGGCACGGCCAGCCAGGCCGCTGGCGGCAAGGTGCTGGTTGCCGGCGGCGACCATGGCACTGGACAGCTCGACACCCACGTAGCGACTGCCACTGGCCTGCAGCAGCGGCGCAAAGGCGGCGTTGCCTGGACCGATTTCCAGCACCTGCTCTCCGGCAGCGACGGCCAGCAATGCGATCGCCGCCTGGTTGAGGGCGCCGTTGCTGCGGTTCATCGATTCGCCCACGGCCAGCGCGGCCTCGCCATGGGGCTGCCGCAACTGCGCGGCCAGGGTGCGTGCATCCAGCATCAACATCGTCCGTCGGTAAGGAGTCGGACGTGGCGGCGGCGGGTCCGCCGCAGACCATAGCGCTGGCGGATCGGCTTGGGAAGTAGGGAAACCCCGGCTTGTGGTGATGAGGAAATGTCCAGCGTCGCAGTCGGTGAGAACCAGTTGTCCACAGGGGGTGTGGATTACGCGTGGGCAACTTTGTGGATAAGCGCTGACAGGCGCCACCCCCCTAGGCTGTCAAGATGGGTGGCGAAAAATTCACCGCTGGTGAGGATCGGTGAGTGAAGGGTGAAGGACAGGGGCAGCCCACGCTGTTGCCGGTGGCGGCGCTCGCGGTACCCTGTGGGCCTTGATGCCCCGTGAGACTTCATGAAACGTCACTTCTCGATGCTGCGCGAGTTCCATCTGGCGGACTGGTTCACCCTCGCCAACGCTTTCTGCGGCACCGGCGCGGTGTTTGCCGCAATGCGTTTCCTGCAGGATGGCGAGCGCGGCTACCTGCTGTTCGGCATGGCGCTGATCCCGCTGGCTTTCATTTTCGACGCACTGGACGGCCGCATCGCGCGCTGGCGCAGCACGCCCCGGTGCACCATCCCGAATATACCGAGCCGCACTCCCCCACCC
>NZ_JBFRFE010000864.1:0-1321 GCF_052114665.1 Stenotrophomonas sp. 2YAF22
GGCCGGCAACCGCAGGGCAAAGGCAATGCCGGCCAGCGGCCGGCACTACCGGTCAGTTCTTCCTGTATTTCGGGACGAACTGCTGCTGCACCGCTTCGGCCAGCTGGTCCGGCGGCAACAGGCCCTGGTCGAGCAGGAAGTTGTTGAAGGCCAGACGGTCGAACTTCGCGCCCAGTGCCAGCTCGGTCTGCATGCGCAGTTCGAGGATGCGGGTGTAGCCGTAGAAGTAGCTGCCCGCCTGGCCCGGCATGCGCACCATGTAACGGTCCAGCTCCTGGGTGGCCATCGCCTTGGACAGACCCACCTGCTCGATCAGCACGCGCTCGCCGTTGGCACGGTCGGTCAGGCCGAGGTTGAGCATCGGGTCCAGCATCGCGCGGGCGGCACGCAACAGGCGGAACTGCAGCGCGATCATCTGCCCGTCCAGCGGCTCGTACGGCACCATCTCCGCCTCGGCATACAGCGCCCAGCCTTCCACGTTCACCGAATTGAACGCGAACATGGTGCGCGCCAGCGACACGCCACGCTCGACCATCGCGGTGAACTGCAGCTCGTGGCCCGGGCGGCCTTCATGCGCGCTCAGCGTCCAGGCCGCCGAACCGAAGTTGAAGTCGTCGTACTGCGCACCCGCACCGGCAGCCGGGTTGCCCAGCGGCAGCACGAATGTGCCCTGCTGCCCGGTGTTGTTGACCAGCGGCGCAGGCAGGAAGTGCGGTGCCGGGCTGGCAGCGCTTTCGGCGGCCGAGCCCAGGCGCATCTGCATCGCGCGCTGCGGCACGTCGACGATGCGGTGTTCGCGGATCAACGGATCGATGGCATCGATCACCTTGCGGTAGTGGCCTTCAAGCTGGTCATCGGCAATCTTCTCGCCCTTCAGCGCGCGGATCACCGCCACCGGGTCGCTCGGATCACTGACCTTCAAACCCTTCTCTTTCACCACCAGCGGCGCCAGCTGGCGCATCGCCGAGCGGGTTTCCATGAACTCCAGCTGCGCGCGCTGCATCAGCAGCTTCGGGTCGATATCAATGCCGACCTGCTTGAGCTGGTAGGCGTACAGCGGAGCCGGCAGGCGCGCATCGGCACGTGCCTTCGGCAGCACCTCCTTGCGGGTCCATGCGGCGTAGTCCTTCATCTGTGCGGCAAGCGCCTTCATCGCCTCGTCGGCACCAGCGACCTGGTACTTCTTCAGCAACGACTCGATACCGGTGATGTAGGTCTCGACGTTGTCCAGCGACTGCTGCACTTCGATCTTCGTCGGCTGCAGCAGCGTGCTGTCCTTCAACCGCTCTTCGTAACGCTGGCGGGCCAGTGTGGTGAACGC
>NZ_JBFRFE010000865.1:0-1316 GCF_052114665.1 Stenotrophomonas sp. 2YAF22
GCCAAGCACGATGTCGTCGCGCTCGACGGTGCGGGCGCGGATGCGGTCGATGAGGGTGAATTCGGCCAGGGACATGGGGTGCTCCGGCGGGTTGCATGGATGGGCGGCGGGCGCGGATGCGGGCGGATGATGCCGGTTGGGTGGAACCGGCTGGGTAGAGTCGACTGCTAGTCGACTGCTCTCCCGTCCGACATCAAGACCGCTGTTCGAAAGGCGGTCGACTAACAATCGACCCCACCAAAGCAGGATCCCAACCGTGCCAACCAAGGTTGGCATCTACCCGGAAGCGTCCAGACCCGCCCAAGGCGGGCACAGGTGGGTCAGTGACCCGATTCGACCTTGCGCCATTCCACGGCGGCACGATCCAGCACGCCGTTGACGTAGGTGTGGCCGTGTTCGGAACCGAAGCGCTTGGCCGATTCGATGGCTTCGTTGATCACTACGCGGTACGGCACATCCAGACGGTAGCGCAGCTCGTAGGCGGCCAGGCGCAGCACCGCGCGTTCGATCGCGTCCACTTCTTCGATGCCACGGTCCAGGTACGGGCCGAGGGCTTCGTCGATGTCGCGACGGTTGTCGAGCACGCCATGCACCAGCGCTTCGAAGTACGCCAGGTCGGCGATTTCGCGGGCCTGCTCGTGGGCGAACTGGGCGATCAGCGACTGGCCGTTGCCACCGGAGATCTGCCAGGCGTAGATGGCCTGCACGGCACGACGGCGCGCGCGCGAGCGCAGCACCGGATCGATGCCATCGCGGCGGACGGGTTTACCGGAGGGCTTGCCCTGGGTGTTCTTGTTCATGGCAGCTGCTCCAGAAGGTTGACCATTTCCAATGCGGCGAGTGCGACTTCCTCGCCCTTGTTGCCGTGGCTGCCGCCTGCGCGGGCCTCGGCATCTTCCACGCGTTCCACTGCCAGCACGCCGTTCAGCACCGGCACGCCGAAGTCCAGCTGCACGCGCATCAGGCCTTCGGCACAGCGGTCGGCCACGTGTTCGTAGTGACGGGTGTCGCCACGGATCACGCAGCCCAGGGTGAGGATGGCGGCGTGTTCGTGGGCGGCGGCCAGGCGCGCGGCAACCAAGGGCAGTTCCCAGGCACCCGGCACGCGGATCACGTCGATGCTGGCTTCGGCAATGCCGTTGCCGGCCAGGCTCTGGCGGGCGCCAGCGACCAGCACATCGGTGATGCGGGCATTCCAGCGGCTGGCCAGGATGGCGAAGCGCGCCGATTCGGGAGTGCGAAGATCGCCTTCGTAGTGGCTCATATGCGGCTTGGGATTCGATTAAGGGGTAATTCTACCGTGGATGGGCCCCGGC
>NZ_JBFRFE010000866.1:0-1311 GCF_052114665.1 Stenotrophomonas sp. 2YAF22
GTGCCCGGACGCTGTCTTCGTGCCGCCTCGTACGAAGCGGCACACACCACTGAACGCGCGCCGCGCCATGCCACCACCACCGGCTTGCCGCGCAGTGACGGATCGTCGCGCTGCTCCACAGACGCGTAGAAGGCGTCCATGTCGACGTGGATGATCTTGCGCAGTGCGTTCATGGTTGGCCCACATGATACCTGCACCGTACCCGTCCAGACGCCGAAGTATGGTCGTTGTGCATCAACGGGATGCGTGGTTTCAGCTGAAAACACTACGCACGCGTACGGAGACGCGGTTTGATATCCGCCTGATCCGTCGTGCATCCTCGGGAGCTCGTTGCCTTGTTTTCGCTTCCAGGATTGCGCTTTCCATGACTCGTCTCCACGCGTTCAACCGCGACCAGCTGCTGGCCAGCGCACGCGGTGAACTGTTCGGCGCTGCCGCCGGCCGGTTGCCCAACGACCCGATGCTGATGTTCGACCGCATCACCGAAATCCGCGAGGACGGCGGACCGCATGGCAAGGGCATGGTACGCGCCGAACTGGATATCCGTCCGGACCTGTGGTTCTTCGGCTGCCACTTCATCGGCGACCCGGTGATGCCCGGCTGCCTGGGCCTGGATGCCATGTGGCAGCTGACCGGCTTCTTCCTGACCTGGCTGGGTGCCCCCGGCAAGGGCCGCGCCCTGGGCTGCGGCGAAGTGAAGTTCACCGGCCAGGTGCTGCCCGATGCCAAGCTGGTGCGCTACGAGATCGACATCAGCCGCGTCATCAACCGCAAGCTGGTGATGGCCCAGTCTGACGCGCGCATGTACGTGGACGACCGCGAGATCTACAACGCCCGCGACCTGCGCGTGGGCCTGTTCACTGAAACCGGGAGCTTCTGATGCGTCGCGTCGTCATCACCGGCATGGGCATCACGTCCTGCCTCGGCAATGATCTGGATACCGTTTCGGCCGCCCTGCGTGAAAGCCGCGCTGGCATCACCGCGCTGGCCGACCACGCCGAAGCCGGCCTGCGCAGCCAGGTCGGCGGTCGCGTCGACCTCGAYCTGGATGCGCTGATCGACCGCAAGCAGAAGCGCTTCATGAGCGATGCCGCTGCCTTCGCCTACCTGGCGATGGCCGATGCCATCACCGATGCGGGCCTGACCCCGCAACAGGTCAGTGGCCTGCGCACCGGCCTGATCGCCGGTTCCGGCGGTGGCTCCAGCGAATGGCAGGTGGGTGCGGTGGATCTGCTGCGCAGCCGTGGCGTGCGCAAAGTGGGTCCCTACATGGTGCCGCGCACGATGTGCTCGACCGTGTCGGCCTGCCTG
>NZ_JBFRFE010000867.1:0-1310 GCF_052114665.1 Stenotrophomonas sp. 2YAF22
GTGCAACGCAGGGTCAGTTCCAGGAACGGCATGGCGGTGAGGGCAATCGCGGGAAAGGGGGCCATGCTAGACCATCAGGCCGTCTCCGTATGCCTTGAGATGAACGAAGCCGATTCAGACAGGCCTCACGGGCCTTGCTAAACTCGGCGCTTTCCTGTGCGCCGTACAGCCGCCCGTTGCCGATGGCCTTCGCCCCGACCCTGAAAACCTGGTTGCTCGTCCTGCCGGCCGTGGCCGTGCTGGGCGTGGCCGGCTATCGGGCCACGGGCCACAACCTGGACACGAACACGCGCGTCGATGTGCCGCTGGCAGCCCAGGGCAGCGATGCGCAGGGAGCGCTGGCACCGGTAATGCCGGAAGCCCTGGAACGCCGCCTCGCTGCGTTCGAACGTGGTACCGCGCTGCCTTCGGGCCTGCCGCTGGATATCCGTGCCGACATCGAAGGTGCCACCGATCTGTACGCCTACGCGCAGCGCCTGCGTGTGCAGGCCGACCAGGGCAACCACGAGGCGCGCTGGATGCTCAGCCGGGTCTACGACTACTGTGCGCAGTACGCGGTCGATCCAGGTGGCTATCGCCTGGACAACAACGTGCTGGCCGGCCTCGGCCTGAGTGCTGCACCGGAGATGGTGGAGGCGCGCGAACGGGTGGCGCAGCGCTGCGGGGGCTTCGTGCCCGGCGACAAGCTGGGGCCGGCACTGGTGCTCGGCGAACGTCGTCGTGCGGCCCAGCAGGGCAACCTGGCGGCCGAAGCGGCGCTGTTTGCCGAAGGTGAGCCGCTGCACGACAGCGAGCAGTATCGCCGCGATCTGGTTGAACGCGTACGTACCTCGCGCGATCCGGAGGCGTACATGGCGATCGCGCCGGGCATGGGGTTGCGCGCGGCTGGCGACAAGGCGTTGACCGGCATGGTGGCCGGCGAACAGCTCAGTGAACTGGCATGGCGGGTTGCGGCCTGCGAACTCGGTCTTCCCTGTGGAGCCGACAGCGTGCTGGTCAACAGTTTTTGTGCGAATGGAGGGATCTGTTCGCCRGATGGAACGCAGGACTTCCGTGAATTTGTGTATGACGCCGCGGTTTCGCGGCAAGGTGCGGGGAAAATGAAGGAATGGATCAAGCGATTGATTGGAACGAGGGACGGGCGATGAACTACCGTCGATTCCTGCATGGGGCCAAGTTCTGGTTCTGGGTGGTGTTGTTCGTGGCGTACTCGGCCGGTGCCGTGGGCCTGCTGATGATCGATACCTACGAGGACCGCTACCGACGTCTGTCGAAGGTGGAATTGACCTCGGTGAAGGCACAGGAAGACG
>NZ_JBFRFE010000868.1:0-1310 GCF_052114665.1 Stenotrophomonas sp. 2YAF22
CGGCACGACAAGGGTGAGGGGGACGACGGAGCTGGCCAGTGATCGGGCCTGCGCTCCCGCCGAGGGGGCCGGGCAGCCCGCGCCCGTCAGGCGGCTCCGGCGCGCTGGTGCGTGGTGCCGAAGACGAACAGGCAGTGGAGGCCTGACACCTCGGAGCCCGCCATGGAACAGCCCACCGCCCTGCTCATCATCGATCTTTTCAGCCTGTTCGACTTTCCACAGGGGCGGCAACTGGCTCCGTACGCCGTACGTGCAGCCCAGCGCACCGCCCGCCTGCGTGCTGCATTCGACGCGCACCGCTCGCCGGTGATCTACGCCAATGACAATTTCGGCAACTGGCAGCGCGACTTCCCGCAGCTGGTCGAGGCCTGCCGGCAGAGGGGCGGAGCCCCGGCGCGGATCGTCGAGTACCTTGCCCCCAGCGAGGAACACTACTTCATCCTCAAGCCGAAGCACTCCGCCTTCCTCGCCACGCCACTGCCGGTGCTGCTGGCCAAGCTCGGCACCCGGCGATTGGTGCTGGCCGGCATGGCACTGGACGCGTGCGTGCTGGCCACTGCCATCGATGCCAACTCGCGCGAGTACGCGACGGTGGTCGCCCGGGACGCGGTCGCCGCCCTGCCGGACCGCCGCCAGCCGGCCCTGGAGACACTGCAGCGATCGGGCGCCGTCGAAGTACTCAGCAACCGTCAGATCATCACTTCGCTGTCATCCACGTCCTCATATCAACGCACGGGCCTGACACCACCGCGCTGAACCGGTCCTCTCGCCAGGGTGCGCTTCTTCGCCGGCGGCCGCGGCGTCCCAGCGCGATAATCGACCTGGCATACCGGGCAGAAGAAGGTGCGCCGATGCGTGGTGCCCATGTAGACCTTGCTGACCGGACCACCACAACGGGGGCATGTCCGCCGGGTGTGCACCTGCCAGTGCTTTTTCAGCTCGAACCCGCGCTTCCAGCGTAGGAAGTCGAAACTGTATTCGCGGGCCTGCTTGACCAGTTCGGCAAGCTTGCGCGGCGGAAGATCACCAACAGGGTTGGCCGGGTGGACCCGGATGCGGAACAGCACCTCGTTCTTGATGATGTTGCCCACGCCGGAGAACAGCGTCTGGTCCAGCAGGGCATCGCAGACCAGGACATCGGGCATCGACTTCAGGCGACGGCGGGCAAGCCGGGGGTCCCACAGGTCGCTCATCACGTCGGCGCGCCAGTCGTAGACCTCGTCCAACGGCTGATCGATCAGCTTCACCGAGCAGGTGTAGAAGTTCAGTTCGCCGTTGTCAAAGCGCAGCGATACCCGCGCTGGCGTCTC
>NZ_JBFRFE010000869.1:0-1307 GCF_052114665.1 Stenotrophomonas sp. 2YAF22
GGTTGCGGGGGCGTGAGCCGCATGGATGCGGCGACCGAGCTTACATGGACGTACTTGCAGCGTCCCCCGCAACCGGACCCACCCCGCCAACCCACGGAATGCCCGCTTTTGCCGTTGCCGTTGCCGTTGCCGTCGATTCGGCAGGTGCAGGGCGCAGCCCTGCAAAAGAAAACCCCTACCTTACGGCCACTGCATCTCGCCCTTGGCCACCTTCGCACTCAACTCCAGCGACGCCACACCCGCCAGCTGCGGATAGCGCGCCTGCATCGCCTTCACCAACGCAGCGCTGTCCCTGGCCTTGGCGGTTTCAACATCGAAGGCACGGATGTAATCCGCGGTGAAGCGCAACGCACTGGCATCCAGTGCCGCACCCTCCGCGTAATGACCGGGCACCACCACCTTCGGCTTCAACGCCTGCAGCTGCTGCAGCGTGCGCAGCCAATCGGCATGCGACTGCGGCGTCTGCGTATCGGCCATCCACACATGCTCGCCAGCCACCACCGGAATGCCACCGACGATTGCACGCAGCGACGGCACCCACAGCACGCTGCGGTCCGGCGTCGGGCCATCCAGGCCGATCAACGGCAGGCGCTGCCCTTCCAGCAGCAGTGCATCGCCTTCCAGTACCGCCGGCACCACGATGCGTGCGGGAACGTCGGCGCCCATCTTCGGCCCCCAGTACGCCAGCTTGCCGGCCTGGGATTCACGGATATGCGCCACGGTCTGCGCGGTGGCGACGATGCGCGCCTGCGGGAACGCGTCCTGCACGGTGGCCAGGCCGAAGTAATAGTCCGGATCGCCATGGCTGATGTAGATGGTGGTCAGCCGCTTGCCGCTGGCGCGGATCTGCTCGACCAGCCGGCGCGCATCGCCGGCAGCGAACTGCGCGTTGACCAGGATCGCGTCGTTGCGCCCTTCGATCAGCACCGAAGACACCGAGAACATCGCCTGCGGGCCGGGATGGAAGGTCTGCAGGCGCAGCTGGGATTTGGCAGCGCTGGAGGGTGCAGGCGCGGCCGGTGCGGCCAGCAGCGGGGCGCTGGTGAAGCTGGCAGCCAGCGCGAGGGGAAGCAACAGGGCAGCAGTACGCATGGGAGGTGTCCTTGGGGTGTCGAGCCGAGCGTTGGCTATGCCGGGCGTCCTTGCCCGGCCCCCTACGGGCCGTCGCAAGCGACGTTGGCAACGGCTCCTGCCGTTGCCTTCGGCTTTACAGGTGGGTAGCGCCGGGCCATGCCCGGCGGGCGGTCAGGCCGGCGAGTGCGTGATCAGTACGCCGCCGTGATGATCTGCTTCGGGTACTTGCGCGC
>NZ_JBFRFE010000870.1:0-1296 GCF_052114665.1 Stenotrophomonas sp. 2YAF22
CGGCGAGCCAGTGGTGCTGCGCGGCATCGCGCGCGACTGGGCATTGGTGCAGGCCGGGTCGCGTTCCCTGCAGGAGGCCATGGCCTACCTGCGCGGGTTCGAAGCAGGCGTGCCTGTTCCCTATTCCTTCGGCGGCCCCGAGATCGAAGGGCGTCCGTTCTACAACGCGGACTTCACCCGCTTGAACTTCGAGGTCCGGCGTGGCCTGCTGACAGAGGTGCTGGACGCAATCGCCGACCACCTCGATTCGCCGAGCCCGCCCACCTATTACGTCGCTTCGCTGCTGATCGCGCGTGCGCTGCCCGGGTTCGCCCAGCACAACGACGCCGGACTGGCGGGGCAGGGCATCGATGCTTCGGCCAGCATCTGGGTCGGCAACCGGGTGACGGCTTCCTGCCATTACGACATTCCGGACAACCTGGCGTGCTGCGCGGTGGGCCGGCGCCGCTTCACCCTGTTTCCGCCGGAGCAGATCGACAACCTCTACCCGGGGCCGATGGAGCCCACCCCGGGGGGGCAGGTGGTCAGCGTGGTGGATTTCGACCAACCGGATTTCGACCGCCATCCGCGCTTCCGTGATGCCCTCGCAAGCGCGCAGACCGCCACGCTTGAGCCCGGTGATGCCATCTTCATCCCAGGCCTGTGGTGGCACCACGTGCGCAGCCTGGAACCGTTCAACGTGCTGGTGAACTACTGGTGGCGCAGTGCGCCTGGCTATCTCGGCTCACCCCTGCCGGCGCTGCAGCATGCAATGTGGGCCCTGCGCGATCTACCGGCGCGCGAGAAGCAGGCGTGGGCAAAGATCTTCCAGTACTACGTGTTTGGTCCCGGCGAGCAGGCAGGGCAACACCTGCCCGAAGCGGCCCAGGGAGAGCTGGCACCGTTCGACGAGACGCAGGCGCGGCGCATGCGCGCCCAGCTGCTGGGTCGACTCAACCGCTGATGGGAGCATCGCATTGAACGCTGCGGACACTACACAAGGGCCGATCCGGAGAGTGGTGATCGCCGGTGGCGGCACCGCCGGCTGGCTGGCCGGCTGCGCACTGGCGCACCAGTTCCGCCAACAGCTGGACATCACCCTGGTGGAGTCCGAGCAGATCGGTACCGTGGGTGTGGGCGAATCCACCGTGCCGCCCATCCGCACGTTCCACCGTTTCCTTCAGATCGATGAGCAGGAGTTCCTGCGTGCGGTCGCCGGCACGTTCAAGCTGTCGATCTCGTTCGAGAACTGGCGTCGCCCCGGTGAACGCTTCATCCATCCTTTCGGCACGATCGGRCAGGGCACCTGGGCCACGC
>NZ_JBFRFE010000871.1:0-1295 GCF_052114665.1 Stenotrophomonas sp. 2YAF22
GCGCAGCGCGGCCCCACAAACGGAAACGCCGGGCATGGCCCGGCGCTACCGATACGCGCTGACGCAAGCTGTCAGGTGCGCGGCAGGGTCACACCGGTCTGGCCCTGGTACTTGCCGCCACGATCCTTGTACGAGGTCTCGCACACTTCATCGGACTGGAAGAACAGCATCTGCGCCACGCCTTCGTTGGCGTAGATGCGCGCCGGCAGCGGCGTGGTGTTGCTGAATTCCAGGGTCACGTGGCCTTCCCACTCCGGCTCGAGCGGGGTCACGTTGACGATGATGCCGCAACGCGCATAGGTACTCTTGCCCAGGCACACCACCAAGGTATCGCGCGGAATGCGGAAATACTCGACCGTGCGTGCCAGTGCGAAGCTGTTCGGCGGAATGATGCACTCATCACCGACGATGTCGACGAAGCTGCCCGGGTCGAAATGCTTGGGGTCCACGATCGTCGAGTTGATGTTGGTGAACACCTTGAACTCGCGCGAGCAGCGCACGTCGTAGCCGTAGCTGGAAGTGCCGTAGCTGACGATGCGCTCGCCGTTGGCCTGCTTGACCTGCCCGGCCTCATACGGCTCGATCATGCCGTGYTGTTCGGACATCCGGCGGATCCAACGGTCACTCTTGATGCTCATGCTCTGTCCTGGGTGCGAGGGGGCGCGAGGATTCTAACAGGGGGCCGGGCGTCGCCGCCGCAGCCCCGCCAGCAGGCCCTTACAGCAGCGAGGACAGGATCGGGATCGAGGCGCGCGGGCGCTTGCCCACCTCCTCGACCAGACGCTGGGCGGCGCGATGGTAGGCCTGGGCCGCCGCCGATTCCGGCTGCGCGGCGGTGATCGGGGTACCGGCATCGCCCTGCTCGCGGATGCCGATCTGCAGCGGCAGCGACCCCAGCAGCGGCACGCCGTACTGCGCCGCCATGCGCTCGCCACCCCCCTCGCCGAACAGGTGCTCCACATGACCGCAGTTGCTGCAGGTATGCACGGCCATGTTCTCGACCACGCCCAGCACCGGCACCTCGACCTTCTCGAACATCTTCAGCGCCTTCTTCGCATCCAGCGTGGCGATGTCCTGCGGCGTGGTGACGATCACCGCGCCGGCCAGCGGGATCTTCTGCACCAGGGTCAGCTGGATGTCGCCGGTGCCCGGCGGCAGATCGATCAGCAGATAGTCCAGGTCGTCCCACAGCGTGTCTTCGAACAGCTGGGTCAACGCCGCCGTCGCGCGCGGTGCGCGCATGATCAGCGGCGTTTCGTCCTCGACCAGATAACCGATCGACATGGTGTCCACGC
>NZ_JBFRFE010000872.1:0-1293 GCF_052114665.1 Stenotrophomonas sp. 2YAF22
AGGCATTGGTCGTGCCCTGCTGCAGGCGGTCCTGCCGCAGGTGCGTGGTCCGCAGATGACCGTGCGCGCCTCGCTCAACGCCGTGCCCGCCTACGAACACTATGGATTCGTGCTGGATGGTGACGTCGGCCAGTTCAACGGCCTGATCTACCAGCCGCTGGTGCTGACCGTGCCCGCTCCGGTGGGTGCGGACCCTGGTCCGCACTGATGCCCAGCCCACATGCCGTGCTGCGCGGGCGACATAAGCAAACTGCATCAGCCAGCACCCTGACCGTTCCTACAATGGCCCCATCACCCTGTCCTTCGAGATGCTGCCGATGCGCGTCGCGCTTTCCATGTTGCTGCTGGCCTCGGCCCTGAGCGCCTGCTCCCCCGCTTCCGCTCCGGTGCCGACGGCGCAGGCGGCAGCCACCGCGCCGGCCTCCGCCATCGCCTGGCGCCAGGGCGACGTGGATGATGCCTTCAACGAAGCCGCCGAGAGTGGCAAGCCGGTGCTGCTGTACTGGGGCGCGGTGTGGTGCCCGCCGTGCAATCAGCTCAAGGCGGGGCTGTTCAAGGATCCGGCCTTCATCGCACTGACCGGCAAATTCGTGCCGGTCTACCTGGACGGCGACGAAGAAGGCGCGCAGGCATGGGGCGAACGCTTCGGCGTGCGCGGCTATCCGACCCTGATCGTGCTCGACCCGCAGCGCAACGAAATCACCCGCGTGGCCGGCGGCAACGACGCGGCCGAACTGACCCGGGCCCTGACCGTCGCCGCCAGCCGCCGCAGCGCTGTCGCCGAAACACTTGCGACCGCGCTGGCGACGCCGGCCACGCTTGGCGCCGAAGACTGGCAGGTGCTGGGCGATTACGGCTGGGAGGTGGATGCCAACCGCCTGGCTGGCAAGCGCAGCGCCCAGGACGTGCTGCAGCAGCTGGCCAAGGCCGCACCGGAGCCTGCGCTGCAGCGTCGCTTCGCGCTGCTCGCGTTGGCTACCGCCGAGAAACCGACGGCAGCGCCCACCCAGGTACGCGAACTGTTGCAGGCGGTGCTGGCACAACCGGCGGAGGTACGTCGCAACCGCGAGCTGCTGGGGTATGCCGGCGCCGGGCTGGTCAAGCAGGCCAGCGCCGGTCCGGCCAGCAGCAATGCCCTCGGCCAGCAGTTGCTGGTCGCGCTGGAACGTGCCGATGCCGCGCGTGGTGATCGCGCAGACGATGCCTTGTCACGTGCGTTGACCGAGTTGGCGCTGGCGCGCCAGCAGCAGCCTGAAGGCGCGCTGCCGGCAGCACTGGTGCAGCGGGTAAAGC
>NZ_JBFRFE010000873.1:0-1291 GCF_052114665.1 Stenotrophomonas sp. 2YAF22
CTCGTGCACCTCGTCGGCCAGGGCGACGAATCCGGCCAGCGGCAGCAGCACGCCGGCAAACAGCAGCAGCAGCCGCCAGGCATTGCGCGCCATCCAGTGGCGGAAGCCGGAGGCTGGCTCCGGTGCAGCGAGGATCGTCGGCTTACCCGGCGCTTCGGACATAGGTGCGTTCAACGTAATCATCGATCAGGGCGACGAATTCCTGAGCGATGTTCTCGCCACGCAGGGTCACCTTCTTCTCGCCATCGACGAACACCGGTGCCGACGGTGCTTCACCAGTGCCGGGCAGCGAGATGCCGATGTTGGCATGCCGCGACTCACCCGGCCCGTTGACCACGCAGCCCATCACCGCCAGGGTCATGTTCTCCGCCCCCGGGTGCTGGATCTTCCACAACGGCATCTTTTCGCGGACGTGGTTCTGCACCACCTTGGCCAGCTCCTGGAAGAATTCCGAGGTGGTACGGCCGCAGCCCGGGCACGCCGTGACCAGCGGAGTGAAGGCGCGCTGGCCGGTGGTCTGCAGCAGTTCCTGGGCGACGATCACTTCCTGCGTGCGCGACTGGCCCGGTTCGGGCGTCAGCGAAATGCGGATGGTGTCGCCGATGCCTTCCTGCAGCAGCACGCTCAATGCCGCCGCCGAGGCGACGATGCCCTTGCTGCCGATACCGGCTTCGGTCAGGCCCAGATGCAGGGCGAAGTCCGAACGCTGGGCCAGGTCGCGGTAGACCGCGATCAGCTCCTGCACGCCGCTGACCTTGGCCGACAGGATGATGCGATCGCGCGGCAGGCCGATGTCCACGGCCTGCTCTGCCGAATCCAGCGCCGAACGGATCAGCGCCTCGCGCAGCACGCGGCCGGCGTCCCAGGGCTGTTCGCGGTGGTTGTTCTCGTCCATCAGCTTGGCCGCCAGGGCCTGGTCCAGCGAGCCCCAGTTGGCGCCGATGCGCACCGGCTTGTTGTAGCGGATGGCGAACTCGATCAGCTGCGCGAACTGCAGGTCCTTCTTCTTGCCGAAGCCTACGTTGCCCGGGTTGATGCGGTACTTGGCCAGTGCTTCGGCGCAGGCCGGCTCGGCCGTCAGCAGCTGGTGGCCGTTGTAGTGGAAGTCGCCGATCAGCGGTACGTCGATGCCCATCATCGCCAGCTTGTCGACGATGCGCGGGATCGCCGCGGCCGCTTCGACCGTGTTGACGGTCAGGCGCACCATTTCCGAGCCGGCACGCCAGAGCTCAGCGACCTGCTTGACGCTGGACGCCACATCGGACGTGTCGGTATTGGTCATCGACTGCAC
>NZ_JBFRFE010000874.1:0-1280 GCF_052114665.1 Stenotrophomonas sp. 2YAF22
GATGCACACGCGTGCTTCGTGCGCGCTGAAATCGGACGGCGACAGGAAGCGGACGTCGTTGCTGGCAATCACCGGCAGACCACGCTGCCCAGCGGCCATCAGCGCGAACTGGTTGAAGCTCTCTTCGCCATCGCGGCCGGTGCGGGTCAGCTCCAGGTGCAGGCCGTCGCCGAACACGCGCTGCCAGTCGGCCAGCTGCTGCTCGGCCAGATCGTGCTTGCCATCCAGGGCCAGGCGCCCGGCCAGGCTCTCGCGGCCGGCCAGGGCGAACAGGTTGGCGTTGCCGGCCTTCAGCCAGTCCGGGTGCACGGCGACGCCGCCCTCGGGGCGATGGCCTTCCATCCAGGCACGGGTCAGCAGACGCGACAGGCTCAGGTAGCCCTCTCGGTCGCGGCACAGCAGGGTCATCCGCCACGGGTCCTGCCCTTCCTCGGCGATCATCACGTCGGCGCCGGCGATGGGCTTGATGCCCACACCTTCGGCTGCCTTGTAGAACTTGACCAGGGCGAACAGGTTGTTGAGGTCGGTTACCGCCAGCGCAGGCAGGCCGAGTTCGACCGAGCGCGACAGCAGGTTGGCCTGCTTGGCCTTCTTCGGGTCAGCCTGGTCCGGCTTGGCCGGCACGCGGATGGTCGAGTCCGCCAGCGAGAACTCGGTGTGGACGTGGAGATGTACGAAGCGGGAGTTGGACATGCCGGACCAGGTTGGAGCGCGCAGGCCCCGGGTGCAGACGCGGGAATCGTCGCCGGGGTCGGGAAGCGCTGGAGTGCCCGGTCAGGGTAGCGAGGGCAGGGGGTTGCGACAAGGACTTGACGGTGCGCGATATCGCGAATGTCGCCGGGCATGGCCCGGCGCTACCGAGGGCGTTCATGTTGCCGTGGTAGCGTCGGGCCACGCCCGGCGACCGTTCAGGCGATCGCGGTGGCGGCGGCCACAGCCGGCGGCGTTTCCAGGCACTCGCGCACCGGTGCGAAACTGCGCCGGTGCTCCGCGCACGGGCCATGCTCACGCAGGGCGGCCAGATGCGCCGGGGTGCCGTAGCCCTTGTGCTGGTCGAAGCCGTACTGCGGGTGGCGTGCGTGCAGGTCCAGCATGTAGCGGTCGCGCGAGACCTTGGCCAGGATCGAGGCCGCCATGATCGCGCGGTCGATGCCATCGCCGCCGACCAGCGCCTGCGCCGGCAGCACCAGTCCCTTGGGCACCACGTTGCCGTCGATACGGGCGAAGCCGGCCACGTGGRCCACCGCCGCGACGACATCGCGCATGCCCTGCAGCGTGGC
>NZ_JBFRFE010000875.1:0-1272 GCF_052114665.1 Stenotrophomonas sp. 2YAF22
CCTTTCAAGACCGCGCTGCGCACGGTGGAAACCGTGGAGGACGTGGTGGTGCTGATCCGCACCGACAGCGGCCACACCGGCTACGGCGAGGCGCCTGCCACCGCGGTGATCACCGGTGACACCCACGGCTCGATCATCGAAGCGATCCGGCACTTCATTGCCCCGCGCCTGATCGGCCAGGAGGTGGTCAACCTCAACCGCCTGTGCACGCTGGTGCAGACCGCGATGGAGCGCAACACCAGCGCCAAGGCGGCGGTGGAGATCGCCCTGTACGACCTGTGGGCGCAACTGCATGGCGCGCCGCTGTACCAGATGCTCGGTGGTGGCGACCCGGTGATCACCACCGACATCACCATCAGCGTGGACTACATCGACAAGATGGTGGCCGATTCGCTGTCGGCGATCGAACGCGGCTTCGAGTCGCTGAAGATCAAGGTCGGCAAGGACATCGGCGTGGACATCGAACGGGTCAAGGCGATCCATGCCGCCGTCGAAGGCCGTGCGCTGCTGCGCCTGGATGCCAACCAGGGCTGGACCGCCAAGCAGGCGGTGCATGCGATGCGCACGCTGGAAGATGCAGGTGTGGTGCTGGAACTGCTGGAGCAGCCGGTCAAGGCCGCCGACATCAGCGGCCTGAAGTACGTGACCGATCGGGTCAACACCCCAGTGATGGCCGACGAGAGCGTGTTCAGCCCGAGCCAGGTGATGGACCTGATCCAGCAGCGCGCCGCCGACATCATCAACATCAAGCTGATGAAAACCGGTGGCCTGTCCAACGCAATCCGCATTGCCGACATCGCCGGCATCTACGGCGTGCCGTGCATGATCGGCTGCATGATCGAATCCAGCATCAGCGTGGCCGCAGCGGTGCACCTGGCGGTAGCCAAGAGCGATGTGATCACCAAGGTCGACCTGGATGGTCCCTCGCTGGGGCAGTTCGATCCGGTCAGCGGCGGGGTGCGCTTCAACGAGTCGGAGATCAGCATCAGCGATGTGCCGGGGTTGGGCATCACCGAAGTGCGGGGGTTGGAGATGCTGGGTTGATCGGAGCACCGCTGCCAGCAGTGTCTACGGCTGATGCTTGGTCGGGCGTTACTTTTCTTTTCGCGAAAAGAAAAGTAACCAAAAGAAACGCTCCGCCGGCCGCGAGCCGACGTGCTGCGCACGCCGGTGCCCTGCGCTCCTCGGGCCGCCGAGGGACAGCGCGGAACTCGCTGCGCTCAGACACCCGCGCCTCTTCGCCCTCGCCGGACCTGCGGTGCTCGGCTCGCT
>NZ_JBFRFE010000876.1:0-1264 GCF_052114665.1 Stenotrophomonas sp. 2YAF22
CCCATTCGCCACCGTTGCGGTGGTAGAGACGGCTGCCGTTGTCGCTGCCGGTGCCACGCACGAAACGCACGTCACCCTTGGGGTCGATCGTGTAGGAAGACGCCGGCACCGGCGCACGGGCCAGGATGCGCTGTTTGCCCGTAGCGAGATCGAGCCGGGCTGCATAGCCATTGGCGTCCAGGCGCGACCCACCCATTGCAATGACCACCTGGCCATCGTCGCCCGGCAGGGCGTCACTGAGGAACGCCGCTGCCTCGCTGTGGTACCTGGGCCGCAGGCGCAGTCCCAGGCTGCGGTAGCCGACCAGCACGTCCGTACGCCCGGTACGCGCGTCGAGCGCCAGCAGTTCGCCGGTGGCCCAGGGCGCATCACGGGTGCCGAACTTCTGGGCCAAGCCGAACATCACCTGATCGTTGTTGACCCAGTGCATGTCGAAGACATGGGAATTGCGTGGCGGCCGCAGGCTACCCACCGGCGTGTTGTCGTCCGTACGCAGGATGATCAACGCGGTGAAGCCATCACCGGGCACGGTCGCGGCCAGGTAGTCGCCGCTGGGCGACAGGATCACATCCTCGAACTTGTCCGGTCGCACGTAAGCGTCCAGATCAACCGCAGCAGCGGTCCCCCACGACATCCCTGCCACGATGATGGCGGCCAACCCATACCTGCGCATGCTTCCCCCCTTGCGCCTGGACGCCTTGTCCCGGCTGGCCGATTCTAGGCAGGCCAGCGGCCGCCCCGCCAGTGGGCACAAAAAACAACGGCACCGTTGCCGGTGCCGTTGTTACCACTACCTTGGAGAGAGAGTCAGGACGTGGGTTCGGGGGGCGTGCGCCGGCTCAATGGACCCCGCGCACGGCCAGAGTGAGGGCGAGGATGCTGAGGATCACCGCAATGGTGCCGTCCAGCACGCGCCAGGTGCTGGRCTTGGTGAACAGCGGTGCCAGCAGGCGCGCGCCCAGGCCCTGCGCGGTCAGCCACAGGCAGCTGGCAGTGACCACGCCGGCCGCGAAGGCCATGCGTGCATTGCCGAAGTTCTCGGCGATCGAGCCGATCACCATCATGTCCAGCCAGAAGTGCGGGTTGATCAGCGAGAAGCCGACCGCGGCCAGCAGCACCGAGCGACGGCTGCCGTCATCGCTGTCGGCCTCGCCCATGCCGCCGCCACCGGCGATCGCACGGCGCGCCGACTTCATCGCATACCAGGCCAGGAAGGCCACGCCGGTCCAGAGGACGGCGGTGGTCAGCCACGGCAGCGCCGTGG
>NZ_JBFRFE010000877.1:0-1263 GCF_052114665.1 Stenotrophomonas sp. 2YAF22
TGGCGGGACCGTCCACGGCATGGATGCCGTGGCCGAGCCCCCAGGGATGGGTTTACGGCGTGTCCCGCCATCTGTACCCGTCCCGCCAAACCCACAGCAACCCAGAGCCGCTTTGGCTTTGGCTTTGGCTTTGGCTTTGGCCGTTGCTTTCAGCTTCTGCTCGCCGCAGGCGGACCACCGCGCGTCAGCGCGGCACCTCCACATCCAGCCCGATCGGGCAGCTCACGCCGGTACCGCCAATGCCGCAGTAGCCGTTCGGGTTCTTGGCCAGGTACTGCTGGTGATAGTCCTCGGCGTAGTAGTACGTCGGTGCCGGATACACGATCTCGGTGGTGATCGGGCCATACCCCGCTGCAGCCAGCTGCGCCTGGTAGGCCTCGCCACTGGCCAGCGCCGCGGCGTACTGGGCCTCGTCGGTGGCGTGGATCGCCGAACGGTACTGGGTGCCGGTGTCGTTGCCCTGGCGCATGCCCTGGGTCGGGTCGTGGCTCTCCCAGAACAGCTGCAGCAGGCGCTCCAGGCTGACAACCGCCGGGTCGAACACCACCTGCACCACCTCGGTGTGGCCGGTCAGGCCCGAGCAGACCTCTTCATAGGTGGGGTTCGGGGTGATTCCACCGGCATAGCCCACCGAGGTGCTGTACACCCCCGGCTCGTTCCAGAATTTGCGCTCGGCACCCCAGAAGCAGCCCAGCGCGAAGCGGATCTGCTGCAGGCCGGCGAAACGGTCCTTCAGCGGATGGCTGTTCACGAAGTGCTGGTTGCTGTGCAGCGGCAGCGGCTGGTCGCGRCCCGGCAATGCCTCTTCCGGGCGCGGCAGGCGCTGCTTGAAGGCCCCGATGCCGAGGATGCCCTGTCCGATTCCCAACATGATGCGCTCCTACGCCGGAAGCCCGGCAATGTCGTCGGCATCTGAAATGGGGGCATCTGTGGCGTGGCCCAAGTCCAGCGCCGCCACGATGTCTTCGGCCTGTGGCCGCGCGGCGTCGGGGATACCGACCCGCAGCACGCCGAACAGCGGCAGCTCGCCCATGCCGCCCAGCAGCGACTCGCCGAACACGAACGCCGGGATGCCGGCGTCTTCCAGCGCGTGCTTGACCAGGTGGGCGTCGAACAGATTGTCGGCCTTGTACACGATGTGCATGCGGCAGCTCCGTGGGACAGGATTCCAGCATACGCCCGGGGGCTGAATGGTGCCGAGGGCGGCATCCGGGGGTTGCCGGCCAGCGGCCGGCACTACCCGTGTCGTCTGTAGTGCCGGCC
>NZ_JBFRFE010000878.1:0-1261 GCF_052114665.1 Stenotrophomonas sp. 2YAF22
GTCGAGCGCGACGACATCGTGCTTGGCATYGGCGATGACGCTGCRCTGCTGCAGCCGCGCCCGAACGAGCAACTGGTGGTCACCGCCGACACCCTCAACAGCGGCGTGCACTTCCCGGCCGAAACGCCGGCGTTCGATATCGGCTGGAAGACGCTGGCCGTCAACCTGTCCGACCTCGCCGCGATGGGCGCGCGCCCGGCGTGGTGCACGCTGGCGCTGTCGTTGCCGGAAGCCAGCGAAGACTGGATCGAGGCCTTCGCCGACGGTTTCTTCGCACTGGCCGACCAGCACGACATTGCGCTGATTGGTGGCGACACCACACGTGGCCCGCTGTCGTTGTCGGTTGCCGCGATGGGGCAGGTCTCACGTGGCCAGGCGCTGCGTCGTGATCGCGCACAGATTGGTGATGACATCTGGGTCAGCGGCACCCTCGGCGACGCTGCCGGTGCGCTGCGGCTATGGCAGCAGGGTGCACTGAACGTCGCCGCCGCCACGCTGCTGGCCGACTACGAAACCCTGCGCCTGCGTCTGCTGCGTCCCACGCCGCGGGTGACCCTGGGCCTGCGCCTGCGCGCGTTCGCACATGCGGCGGTGGATATCTCCGATGGCCTGTTGGCCGACCTTGGCCACATCGCGGCACGCAGCGGCGTGCGCGCCGAAGTCGATGCCGACGCGTTGCCGATGTCGGCGGCGCTGCGCGAACTGCTGGGCCGCGATGCTGCCCGTGAGTGCGCGCTGCACGGTGGCGACGATTACGAACTGTGCTTCACCGCCGCCGCCGACCAGCGCGACGCGTTGCACTTCGTTGCCGAATCGCTGGATCTGCCGATCACTCGCATCGGCCGGATCATGGAAGGGCAGGGCGTGCATACCGAAGGCCATGATGGCCCCAGCGGGTACGAGCACTTCGCCTGAAGCACGGCGGGTCGGATCCTTTTGCAACGCAAAGGGCTCTGACCCCAACCTGACGCTATCGCGGTGTTGTGGTAGGTGCCAACCAAGGTTGGCATGCCGTCTCGTTCTCCATATGGTCTTGCGGCCATGCCAACCAAGGTTGGCATCTACCAGAAGCGATGCAGCTTTCGCTCAAGCTGCGTGCACTTGCAAACTGACATATTCGGCCAGCCCACGGCAGGCCAGTATCAATCCCTCGCGCACGTCATCGCCCACCTGCTGCCCCTCATCGCCGTCCACGCGTACACGCTCGATGGCATGCAGTAGTTCCAGCAGCAGTGTCAGCCCGGCATTGGCACGGTCGAGG
>NZ_JBFRFE010000879.1:0-1258 GCF_052114665.1 Stenotrophomonas sp. 2YAF22
GGGTTGGCTGGGGGCGTGAGCCGCATGGATGCGGCGACCGAGCTTACATGGACGTACTTGCAGCGTCCCCCAGCCAACCCACCCTCCCGGCCCACCCGAGCTGGCTGGACCACACCGCGGAGGGGGCGGCGCCCGATGGCCGACACTCTCCACACGTCCGTTAACACCGACCATGGCATGCTCGGCGCTCAGTCCACCCGGAGCCTTGGCCATGCGCCTGCTGACCCGCCTCATTCCCCTGTTGCTGCTGGCCTCCCTGCTGTCCGGCTGCGGCTACAACGCCATCCAGCAGAAGGACGAAGCGGTCAAGGCCAGCTGGTCCGAAGTGCTCAACCAGTACAAGCGTCGCGCCGACCTGGTGCCCAACCTGGTGCAGACCGTGAAAGGTTTCGCCAGCCAGGAAGAACGCGTGCTGACCGAAGTCACCAACGCCCGTTCGCGCGTTGGCCAGATCAACGTCAACGCCGACGATGAAGCCTCGCTCAAGCAGTTCCAGCAGGCCCAGGGCGAACTGGGCAGTGCGCTGTCGCGCCTGCTGGTGGTTACCGAGAACTACCCGGTGCTGAAGTCCGACCAGAACTTCCGCGATCTGCAGGCGCAGCTGGAAGGTACCGAGAACCGCATCACCGTCGCCCGGGGCCGCTACATCCAGCAGGTGCAGGACTACAACACCTACATCCGCTCGTTCCCGCAGCTGATCACCGCGAAGATCTTCGGCTACCAGCCCAAACCGAACTTCACCGTGGAAAACGAGGCGCAGATCTCCAACGCGCCGGCGGTTGATTTCGGCAACGCGCCGCAGCAGCCCGCCCCGGCGCCGGGCCACTGACCGATGCGCTTGGCTGCCACACTGCTGGCCCTGCTGTTGTGGCTGCCGCTGGGCGTGCAGGCGCAGACGCTGGCGCCGATCCCGGCGCTGGATTCGCCGGTGGTCGATGCCACCGGCACCCTGGATGCCGCGCAGAAGCAGGCGCTGGTGCAGCAGGCGTTGGACCTGCAGCAACGCAAGGGCAGCCAGATGCAGGTGCTGGTGGTGCCGACCACGCAGCCGGAAGACATCGCCCAGTACACCACCCGCGTGTTCGACCAGTGGCAGATCGGCCGCAAGGGCGTGGATGACGGCGTGCTGCTGGTGGTGGCCAAGGACGATCGGCGGGTGCGCATCGAACCGGGCTATGGCCTGGAGGGCGCGATTCCCGATGCGATCGCCAACCGGGTGATCCAGGAGTACCTGGTGCCACGCTTCCGCGCCAATGAC
>NZ_JBFRFE010000880.1:0-1249 GCF_052114665.1 Stenotrophomonas sp. 2YAF22
GAGCAGGGGGCGGCGCCGTCGTCGTTACTGTGCTGATCCAGCGGGCGCTGGTTCAGCCGCGCGGGGACCTGGTCTTCTTGCCGCCGTGCGGCTTGGCCTCGCGGGCAGTGCGGGCCAGCAGGATTTTCTCGTCCAGCGGCGCCTGACCGCTGGCGCGCTGCTGGCGGAAAAACTCCCGGGCCTCGTCCTGGCGCGTCTTCTCGGCCCCGGTGGCGATCGCAGCGCGCAGGTGTTCGGGTCCGTAGCCGAACGCGTCCACAAGGTCGAGGGCATGGGGACGGATCTTCACGAGCAGCCGGTTGATGTACTCGCCCACGGTGCGGGCGCGCTGCATTGAGAGCCGGCCGTTCATCAGGTACCACGCCAGGTTCTCTTCAATCAGCGACAGGCCGAACAGGTCCCGCAGCCACGTCAGGACCGCCCTGGTGCCGGGGTCCGCCACGTTGCCCAGCGCCTCGGTGAACGCCTCCCACTGCAGCAGCTCGGCGTGCGCCTGCGCCGCCTCGATGAGCTCGTTCTGGTGGCTGTTGAACAGCGCCGCGGCCTGCTGCTGGGGCAGCTTGTTGGCGCCCTTGAGCGCCGCGCCGACCTCGGCCACCATGGCCTGGACGCGTTCGGTCAGCAACGCCCGCTGGCCGGCCTCGTCCTTGATGGCGCTGGCAGCCTTGTGGACCGAGCCGGAGTCGGCCACGAACTGTGCCACACCGCGCAGGCCGGTCCGGTGGATGGCCACGCCGGTGGCCTGACCGACCACGTAGCGGGCCAGCACGCCGAAGTCGACGTTGCGGAATTCCTTGGCGTAGTCGGCCAGGAGTCGTTTGGCCACGAGCTGCAGCAGCACGGTGTTGTCGCCCTCGAAGGTGGCGTAGACGTCGAGGTCGGCGCGCAACGAGGCGAACCGGTTCTCGATCAGGAAGCCGGCGCCGCCGCAGGCTTCGCGGCACTCCTGCAGGGTGTCGAGGGCGTGCCAGGTGCTGAGCGCCTTGAGCGCGGCGGCTAGGGTTTCGAGGTCCTGGCGGTCCTCGTCGGTGTCGTTCCGGCCGGAAAAGACGTCGTCGAACTTCTGCAACAGCTGTTCGCTGGCGAAGCTCGCGGCGTAGGTGGTGGCGAGCCGGGTGAACAAGCGGCGTTGATGCCGCTGGTAATCCAGCAGGACCTCCTCGTCAGTGGGTGAGGAGGCATTGAACTGGCGGCGCTCGGCGGCGTACTGGATGGCGGTCTTGAGGGCCAGCTTGGATGCGGTCACGGC
>NZ_JBFRFE010000881.1:0-1242 GCF_052114665.1 Stenotrophomonas sp. 2YAF22
GCAGCCCGCATCCGCAGAACCGCCGCGCCGGCGAACGCACGTCGCGTTGGCTGCGCCTGCGCTGTGGCACCCAGGCCTACGCGCTGGAACTGCTGAAGGTGCAGGAAGTGGTGCTGCCGGTGCCGTTGCTGCCACTGCGCGGCACTGCCCCGGAAATGCTCGGCATCATGAACCTGCGTGGCCAGGTGGTGCCGGTGATGGATCTCGGCCTGCACCTGGGTGCGGCCTCCGCCGAGGATGACGCGCAGACCCGCATCGTCGTGCTTGAGGAGAACGGCGAGACCCTGGGCCTGCGTGTGTCGGCCGTGGAGGACGTCGCCAACCTGACCGACTCGCAGATCGAGCCACCCGATACCGCCCGCATCTGCCAGATCTCCAATGAACTGTTCCGCGGCGTGGCCCGCATCAGCCAGCGGCCGATGATCCTGCTCGACGCCACGCAGCTGCTGGGGTGAATCCGTGCTCTGAATCGGCGCGCAGCGCCGATACCCCTAAAGAACCGCCCCACGGTGCCGTTATGAATGCTGGAACCGTTTGTCCGGAGCAACGATGAGCACTGTCGAACTGGGTGAGGATCTCGGCATCGAGAGCAGCACCGAGCTCAAGAACCGCCTTTCGCCCTTGGTGGCGGAAGCAGGCGAGCTGACCCTGGATGCAAGCCAGGTCGGCCGCATCCACACCGCCAGCATGCAGGTGCTGTGCGCCTTCGTGCAGGTCCGCCGCGAGGCAGGCCTGGGCACCGGCTTCCACGGTTGCACTGCAACCTTCCGTGACGCTGCACGCCTGTTGGGCGTCACCCAGGCCCTGGGCCTGGACGTACCCCATGACAACCTGAAATCTGTGGAGAACGCTGCATGAGCGCACGTATCTTGGTGGTGGACGATTCGGCGTCGATGCGCCAGATGGTTTCCTTCGCCCTCACCTCGGCCGGTTTTGCCGTCGAAGAAGCTGAAGACGGCGCGGTCGCGCTCGGACGTGCCAAGGGCCAGCGCTTCAATGCGGTGGTCACCGACGTCAACATGCCGAACATGGACGGCATCGCGCTGATCCGCGAACTGCGCCAGCTGCCGGACTACAAGTTCACGCCGATGCTGATGCTGACCACCGAGTCGGCAGCGGACAAGAAGTCCGAAGGCAAGGCCGCCGGTGCCACCGGCTGGCTGGTGAAGCCGTTCAATCCCGAACAGCTGGTCGCCACCGTGCAGAAAGTGCTGGGCTGATCGCCCCGCACTGCTCCCCCTC
>NZ_JBFRFE010000882.1:0-1240 GCF_052114665.1 Stenotrophomonas sp. 2YAF22
CCTTCTGCGACACCGCCACGCCGATCACCGCTGCCGCGCCCACCGCCAGCAGCGCAGCCAGCGCGCCCAGCGCACCGAACTCGACCAGTACCGCGCCACGCAGCTGGCGCCGCGTCGCACCCAGCGTGCGCAGCACCGCGCTGTCATAGCGGCGCTCGCCAGCCGTCGCCTGCAGTGCCGCCAGCAGCACCAGCACGCCGGCCAGCAGGCTGAACACCATCACCAGCTGCACCGCCTGCGCTACCCGTTCCATCACATCGCGCACCTGCGAGATCACCGCATCCACGTCCAGCAGCGACAGGTTCGGTTGCGCGCGCACAAGGGCCCCGAGACCCGCAGCCTGTCCCGCCGGCAGGTGGAACGCCGACAGCAGATTGTGCGGCGTATCGCCCACCGCGTTCGGATTCAACAACACGAAGAAGTTCGGCCGGAAGGTATTCCAGTCGGCCTTGCGCACGCTGGTAACGCTGAACTCGCGCTGCTGCTCGCCCACCGCAATGGTGATGCGGTCACCCGGGTACACGCCGTAGCGCTTGGCCCAGCCGATCTCCACCGAGGCCTCGGCGGCGGTGCTGTCCGGCTTCCAGAAGGTGCCGTTGACCAGCGTATTGGCCGGCGGGAACGTGCTGCGCCAACTGAAGTTCAGCGGCCGGTTCTCGTCATCGTCGTCGCGCTGGCCTTCGCCCTGCGGTTGAGTGTCCTCGGCCGGCGTGCGGTCGACCCGCAGCGGCGGCTTGCCGTTGATCGCGATCAGGCGGCCGGTGGCCATCGGTTCGATGCTGGCATCGTGCGCACCCAGGCCCTGCAGTGCAGCCAGCACGCTGTCGCGCTGCTCGGGCTGGATGTTGATCAGGAAATAATTGGGCGTGTCCGCAGGCAGGCGCTCGCGCCACTGCTGCAGCAGGCCGGGGCCGATCACCGCCAGCAACAGCAGGGCGCACAGCGACAGTGACAGCCCCACCAGCTGCATCACCGCCAGCATCCGCCGCCGCGTCAGCGCCGCCAGGCCCAACCGCCAGTTGCCGTGCAGGCGGTGCTGCAGGCCGCGCAGCAGCTGCAGCAGCAGGAACCCGACCACGCCGGCGGCCACCGCCAGCCCGGCCAGGCCACCGAGCACCCACAGTGCCAGTTTCAGATCGCCGGTGACCTGCACCGCCAGTACCAGGCTGGCCGCCAGCGCAGCCACATAGGCCAGCAGCGAGGCCGGCGGCAAGGCAGCGAACGAGCGGTTGAGCACGCG
>NZ_JBFRFE010000883.1:0-1238 GCF_052114665.1 Stenotrophomonas sp. 2YAF22
TGGCAGGGGCCCTCGCACTGATGGTCGTGTTCGGCCTGTCAGCTGCCGATGTGCCTGCTGATGCAGTGACGACGAAAGTATCTCTGCAACTTCTCATGGCACTTCCTGCCGTTCTGCTGACATGCGTGTACGGATGGCGGGGCGCCGCCATCGGCGTGCCCACCCTGAACATGATCATCGGCCTGACTACGCCCGCCACCCACCCGGAGTCATTCGACCCTGCGTCATTCGCTACCCAGCAGATAATGGCAGTCACCGGCGCAGCGCTGCTCATACTTGGCTCCCGGATCACCCACTACTATCGGCGTTATCGACTCCGGGAGGTCGGAGAGAGAAATGCCATCAGACTCGCGCGGAGCTCACATGTTGCCAGTGAACTTGACCTTCGCGAACGTGCGTTGCATCTACGGAAGCTGGGTGATGGCATTGATCACGCGCTTGACGAGGTGATCAACTGGCTATCAGCACAGGGCCATCTTGCGATTGCGGAAAGCCTTGTGCATGTGGCATCGATCCATTCGCGCCAGCTCCGCGAGCAGACAAGCATGATCTACCCGACTGCTCTGGAGCACCTCGGACTCTACGTTGCCTTGAGAGCAGGAGGCGTTCGCGAAGCGTGGGAGAAGACGGCCCGTGTCGCCAATCCGGCGTTGCTCGGCGACCCCTGCCAACTCAGTGTCGGTCTGCAACTGGCCGCCTACCGCACGGTGATCGACGCGGTGTCATTGCTGATCCAGGGTGAAGCAGGGCAGATCCACGTGCGGGCACGCTGCGGACGGATCGGTTCGCATCGTGGAATCCTGATGACGGTTTCACTGCTGGATCAACAGCGAAACCTCTCCGATGCGACTGTCGCCGCAGCCATGGAACGTTTGGCCGGTAGAACGCTCGCCTACGGGGGCGCGCTGAAATGCACCCGGAATCGCATCGTGCTGGCAATGAAGGAAACGGGCACGGCCGCCCCTCTGGATGTTTTCTCGTCAAATGGAAGAAACAGCCTTTCGGGATTCGAAGCGGATGCCTCACGCGCGAAGGCGTGAATGACAGCACCCTCCGGCTTCTGATTCCGTAGCAGGCATGTACCGCCACCGGTGTTGGAGCGGAAACGTGCAAGCGGCTTTAGCCGCCTGCACGTCCAGGATCCTGAAGCACGAGTACTACGGTGCTTCAACGGACCAGATGTCGCCATCGGTGCTCGCGTAGCGCACCAGTACCACGTCCTGCGCACGATATACCTC
>NZ_JBFRFE010000884.1:0-1229 GCF_052114665.1 Stenotrophomonas sp. 2YAF22
GTTCTGCCGCATCGGTGCGCACGCCTTCCTCGGCATGGGCGCGCTGACCAATGGCGACGTGCCCCCGTTCACGATGGTCGGCACCGACTCGCTGGGCCGCCCGCGCGGCATCAACAGCGAGGGCCTGAAGCGCCGCGGTTTCGACCCCGAGCGCATCACCGCCATCAAGCGCGCCTACCGCACGCTGTACGTGGCGGGCCTGCCGCTGGCCGAAGCCAAGGCGCAGCTGGCCGAGCAGGCGCGCGACAGCGACGACGTAAAGTCGATGCTGGACTTCATCGAACACACCGAGAGGCACCTGCTGCGATGAGCAGCGCGACCGGCCAGGCGCCGGCCGGCGCCGAGGTGATTTCGCTGGCCTCGATGGCCGGCAGCGTGCCTGCCCATCGGGTGCTGAGCGATCGTCCGTTGCGGATCGCGCTGGTCGCCGGTGAAGCTTCCGGCGACCTGCTCGGTGCGGGCCTGATTCGCGAACTGAAGGCCCGCTTCCCGCATGCCGAATTCGCCGGCATCGGCGGCGATGCCATGCGCAGCGCCGGCTGCCAGACCTGGCATGACGCCAGCGAACTGGCAGTGATGGGCCTGACCGAAGTACTGCGCCATCTGCCGCGCCTGCTCAAGCTGCGTTCGGCCTTCCGCCAGCGTGCGCTGGAGTGGCAACCCGATGTGTTCATCGGTATCGACGCTCCGGACTTCAATCTGGGTATCGAACGCTGGCTGAAACAGCGTGGCGTGCGCACCGTGCACTACGTCAGCCCCTCGGTGTGGGCATGGCGCGAGAAGCGTGCCGAGAAGATCGGCAGCAGCGCGGACCTGGTGCTGTGCCTGTTCCCGATGGAACCACCGATCTACGCCAAGCACGGCATCGATGCGCGCTTTGTCGGCCATCCGATGGCCGATGACATCCCGCTGCATGTCGACCGTGAAGCGGCCCGGATCGAACTCGGCCTGCCCGCCTCGGCCAAGGTGCTGGCCGTGCTTCCCGGCAGTCGACTGGGCGAGATCTCCAAGCTCGGAGAAGCCTTCTTCGAGGCCGCCTGGCAGGTGTCCGAGCGTATTCCCGGCCTGCACGTGGTGGTGCCGGCGGCCAATGCGGCCTGCCGACGCCTGATCGAGGAGCAGCTGTCACGCTCGGCGCTGCCGGTGGCCTATTCGCATGTACTGGACGGCCAGGCGCGCAGCGCGATGATCGCCGCCGACGTTGTGGTGCTGGCCTCAGGCACTGCGAC
>NZ_JBFRFE010000885.1:0-1220 GCF_052114665.1 Stenotrophomonas sp. 2YAF22
ACGTCGTGCCGAGCTCGGGCAAGGTGCTGACCGGTGGTGTGGACGCCAACGCCCTGCATCGCCCGAAGCGTTTCTTCGGTGCTGCGCGCAACGTGGAAGAAGGCGGCAGCCTGACCATCATCGCCACCGCGCTGGTCGATACCGGCTCGAAGATGGACGAGGTGATCTACGAAGAGTTCAAGGGCACCGGCAACAGCGAAGTGCACCTGAGCCGTCGCATCGCTGAAAAGCGCGTGTTCCCGGCCATCGACATCAACCGTTCCGGCACCCGCCGCGAAGACCTGCTGATCGAGCCGGAGCTGCTGCAGAAGATCTGGATCCTGCGCAAGCTGCTGCATCCGATGGATGAAATGACGGCGATGGAATTCCTGCTCGACAAGATGAAGAACACCAAGTCCAACGACGAGTTCTTCGGTTCGATGAAGCGCTGATCGCGCGGCATTGATGGAATACGGAAAGGCCCCGCAGTGCGGGGCTTTTTCTTTGGATGGCGGCAGGACCAACGGCTTCACTTCGCGGCCCTGTGATTTGGCGATAATCTGCGGGACAAATGCCTGACTCTCCGCCCCAGCCGCGCTGGCCGGGCCGCCGATTCCCGCTGTTGCCCCATCCGGAGGATCCGGCGGGTCCAGCCCTGCCCGATCCTTCAACCGCATGCGCACACTGTCCCCCCGGCTCAACCTGGGCAAGCTGATCCTTGCCCTGGCCCTGCTCAGCGCCGTCATCGCTCTGGCCAATACGCTGCTTGCCAGCTATCGCGTGCAGCGCGACCAGCTGGTGGGCAACACCCTGGAAGCCAACCGCGTGTACGCCACCAAGCTGGCCGAGACCACGCAGAACTTCCTGCTGGCCGCGCAGCAGCAGCTGGCCTATGCCGCCACCCGGCTTGGCGACAGCGACATGGATCCGGCCCAGGCGCAGGATGAAGCCCGTCGCCTGCAGCTGCAGTCCAGCAGCTTCAACTCCTCGCTGGTGGTGGCCAACGACGGGCGGGTGATCGCGACCTCGCCGCAGAGCCTGCAGCTGCAGGGCGAGATCCTGCGCAGCGCTGGCAACAAGGCAGCATTGGAACGGCGCCAGCCGATGATCAGCGATCCCTACCAGTCGGCCACCGGCAAGCTGCTGATCTCGATCTCGCACCCGGTATTCGACCGCAGCGGCCAGTACCGGGGCTATGTCAGCGGCACCCTGTACCTGCGCCAGCGCAGTGCACTCAATAC
>NZ_JBFRFE010000886.1:0-1207 GCF_052114665.1 Stenotrophomonas sp. 2YAF22
CCGGTGGCGCACACATCGCGTGCGAAGGACTTCGCCGAACCGGACAACCCGTACAACATGGGCATGACCGGAGTCTTCGGCATCGAATCCGGGTTCCACACGTTGATGGAGTGCGACACGCTGCTGCTGCTCGGCGCGGATTTCGCCTGGGGCCAGTTCTATCCGGACAAGGCCACGATCATCCAGGTCGACCGCGACGGCAGCCACCTCGGTCGCCGCCATCCGGTGAACCTGGGCGTGGTCGGTGATATCGCACCGACGCTGGATGCGCTGCTGCCGATGCTGCCCCCGCGCGAAGACAGCAGTTTCCTGGACGAATGCATCGAGCACCGCGACAAGGCGCTGAAGAAGCGCGAGCAGGAGGAGCAGCCGGGTGAGGGCGAGCTGATCCATCCGCAGCACCTGACCGCGCTGCTGTCGAAGTACGCCACCGACGATGCGCTGTTCACCGCGGATGGTGGCTCGCCGATGGTGTGGGTGCTGCGGCACATCCGGGTGAACGGCCGGCGCCGCACGCTGACCAGCCTGCTGCACGGCACGATGGCCAACGCGATGCCGCAGGCGCTGGGTCTGCAGAAGGCCTTCCCGGGGCGGCAGGTGATTTCGTTGTCCGGCGATGGTGGGTTGGCGATGTTGCTGGGCGACCTGCTGACCGCGGTGCAGGAGAATCTTCCGATCAAGGTGGTGGTGTTCAACAACGGCTCGCTGAATTTCGTCGAGCTGGAGCAGAAGGTGGAAGGGCTGCTGGACAACTACACCGACCTGAAGAATCCGGATTTCGGCCGATTGGCCGAGGTGATCGGCTTCCATGGCCGCACGGTGACCCGCAGCGAGGACCTGGAAGAAGCGGTGCAGGATTTCCTGGCCCAGCGTGGGCCGGCGCTGCTGGATGTACACACCAGTCGCGCGGAGCTGGTGATGCCGCCGCAGATCGAGGCCAAGCAGGTGGCGGGCACGGCGTTGTATGCGGCCAAGGCAGTGCTGAGTGGTCGCATCGACGACGTGAAGCATCTGCTGGTGGACAACTTCCTGAAAAAGTGAGGGTTGGGGTCTGATGCAGGGCTGCGCCCTGCACCCGCCGAATCRACGTCAACGTCAACGTCAAAAGCGGGGTATCSGTGGGATGGCGGGGTGGGTCCGGTTGCGGGGGACACCGTAAACCCCCAGACCGGCCCAGCCGCTGGCGGCTGTGCGTTCGGGCGCTTGC
>NZ_JBFRFE010000887.1:0-1205 GCF_052114665.1 Stenotrophomonas sp. 2YAF22
ACCTTGCACAGCTGTGGCACGCGCCGCGACAGTGCGTCGATGTGGGACAGGTCGAAGTCGACCTCTGCTTCCTGCGCAGCGGCCAGCAGGTGCAGGATGGTATTGGTCGAGCCGCCCATGGCGATGTCCAGGGTCATGGCGTTGGCGAACGCGGCCTGGGTGGCGATGCCGCGCGGCAGCGCACGCGGGTCTTCGCCGCCATACCAGCGGTGGCAGAGTTCGACGATCAGGCGGCCGGCGCGACGGAACAGCGCTTCACGGTCGGCATGCGTGGCCAGGGTGGTGCCGTTGCCCGGCAGCGACAGGCCCAGTGCTTCGGTCAGGCAGTTCATCGAGTTGGCGGTGAACATGCCCGAGCACGAGCCACAGGTGGGGCAGGCGCTGCGCTCGTACTCGGCTACTTTCTCGTCGCTGGCGCTTTCATCGGCGGCGATCACCATCGCATCAACCAGATCCAGCTTGTGCTCGGACAGCTTGGTCTTGCCGGCTTCCATCGGTCCGCCGGAGACGAACACCACCGGGATGTCCAGGCGCAGCGCCGCCATCAGCATGCCGGGGGTGATCTTGTCGCAGTTGCTGATGCACACCAGCGCATCGGCGCAGTGGGCGTTGACCATGTATTCGACGGCGTCGGCGATGATCTCGCGGCTGGGCAGCGAGTACAGCATGCCGTCGTGGCCCATGGCGATGCCGTCGTCCACGGCGATGGTGTTGAATTCCTTGGCGACGCCGCCGACCTGTTCGATTTCGCGCGCGACCAGCTGGCCAAGGTCCTTCAGGTGCACGTGGCCGGGCACGAACTGGGTGAAGGAGTTGGCGATGGCGATGATCGGCTTGTGGAAGTCGCCATCCTTCATGCCGGTGGCACGCCACAAGGCGCGGGCACCGGCCATGTTGCGGCCGGCGGTGGAGGTGCGGGAGCGGTATTCGGGCATGGCTGGCGGAACGGGCGGGCCGTACGACGTGGGGGTCGGTTGATCATGGCGGAGTTTTTCGGTTGCTGCTGCAACCACCAGAGGTGGTCCGGCAGGGCTGCGCCCTGCACCTGCCGAATCAACGGCAACGGCAACGGCAACGGCAACGTCAAAAACTGGCTATCCCTGGGATGGCGGGGTGGGTCCGGTGGCGGGGGACGCCGTAAATACGTCCATGTAGGCTCGGTCGCGCCATCCATGGCGCTCACGCCCCCGCMACCGGACCCACCC
>NZ_JBFRFE010000888.1:0-1202 GCF_052114665.1 Stenotrophomonas sp. 2YAF22
CCCGGCCTGGGCCAGGCAGTTGCGGATGCGGGTGACCGCGCCGAACAGGTTGGTGCGCGGGCGCAGGTGCGCCACTTCACGCAGGAACTCCGGCGTCATCGGCTTGGGCTGGATCGGGTAGGTGAGCGGGTCTTCGACCCAGCCGACCACCTCGACCGCGCTGGCCTGGATCTCGAACGACTGGCCCTTGCCCTGCGACTTCACCAGCGTGCCGGTGGCCACCAGCGAGCAGCCGGTGGTCAGGCGCTTGATCTCGTCGAAGTTGGCCAGCGCGTCGCCGGCCACGACCTGGATCGGGGCGAAGCAGGAGCCGTCGGTCACATTCACGAAAGCCAGATTTGCTGAACCGCGCACCGTGCGCACCCAACCGCGTACCGTGACTTCGCCACCTTCCGGGATCTTCCCGGCAAGCGCATGTTCAACGCTGACCACCGTCATGACTTGAATCCTCTGCTGATCGACTCGATCTATGAACACGGGAGTTTACCGGTTGCAGCGTTCTGCTTGCGAGGCATTTCTGCGGTCATCGGCTCCCTATAATGTCCCGGTACCTCTGGAGTGATCCACCATGGCTGTCAGCCTGACCCCTATTGCCTTCGAGCGCGTGCAGCGCTTCGTCGCCCAGACCCCCGGAGCGCTGGGCCTGCGTTTTGGCGTGACCAAGACCGGCTGCTCGGGCTGGGGCCACATCACCGACCTGGCCCGCGACGAGCGCGCGGACGACACCGTGTTCGACCAGGACGGGGTGAAGATCTATGTCGACGCCAAGAGCCTGGCCCTGGTGGACGGCACCGTGATCGACTTCGGCAAGCACGGCCTGAGCGAGACCTTCACGTTCAGCAACCCGAATGCCACCGCCGAGTGCGGCTGCGGCGAGAGCTTCACAACCGACGCCGACAAGGCCTGAGCCCCGCTTGGGTGGGTGCTGACCTTTGGTTGGCACCGACGTTGGAGCGCCCATTGCCGTGGTCAACGGCGGTTGCGGCAGGCATCCCAGGCCAGCAACGCGCCGGCTATCGTCAGGCAGGCCGCCGCATAGCTACCTGGCAACCCTGTGGCTTCGCGCAGAAGATGCATCAGCAGTGCCGCCACCAAGCTCAGAGAGCCCAGGGCCGTAGCGCCGCTGATCGGGCCGTTGCCCACACGGAACAGGCGTCCATCGTCGCGGTTGATCCAGTGCCGCATTCGTGTGAGTCGGTCCA
>NZ_JBFRFE010000889.1:0-1202 GCF_052114665.1 Stenotrophomonas sp. 2YAF22
GCGGCACAGGTGCGTGACAGCATCGGCGCGCTTTCGAGCTGGCCCACGCGGGCGCTGTATGACGACAAGGGCCGCGCCATCGTACCGGACGTGCGCGGCGCGATCGAAGCCAACCTCGGTCTCGACGCAGTTCCGTCGCAGGTGRCGCCAGACTACGCCCTGGTGGTGAAGCGCGCTGCGCTGCGCACCTTCCCCACCCGCCAGCGTGTCTTCAGCACCGTCGGCGATACCGACATCGACCGCTTCCAGGAGTCGGCGCTGTTTCCTGGTGACAAGGTAGCCGTCRTCCACCGCAGCACCGACGGCCGCTGGCTGTTCGTGCACAGCGAGCGCTACAGCGCATGGATCGAAGCCGACGCCGTGGCCAGCGGTGACAAGGCCACGGTGCTCGGCTACGGCGCGAAGGGCCCGTACCGCATCGTCACCGCTGCCACAGCGCACACCGCCTACACACCCGAAGAACCGCGCGTATCGCGCCTGCAGCTGGACATGGGCGTGCGCCTGCCGGTGTTGGTCGACTGGCCCGCCGCTGAGCCAGTAAACGGGCAACAAGCGCACGCCTCGTGGGTGGTGCAGCTGCCGGTGCGCGAGGCCGATGGCCGCCTGAAGCTGGTGCCGGCGCTGCTGCCGCGCTCGCAGGACACCGCCGCCGACTACCTGCCGCTGACCCCGCGCCTGCTGCTGCAGCAATCGTTCAAGTTCCTCGGCGAGCGCTATGGCTGGGGCCACGACTACGACACCCGCGACTGCAGTGGATTCGTATCGGAGATCTACCGCAGCTTCGGCGTGCTGCTTCCACGCAACACCAGCGCACAGGCGGTCAGTCCCGCGCTGGACCGCCTGCCGTTCACCGCCAAGGACGGCAAGGCCGTGCGCGACCGCGCCGTCACCGATCTGCAGGTGGGTGACCTGGTCTACATCCCCGGCCACGTGATGATGGCCATCGGCCACGTCGATGGCCGCACCTGGGTGATCCACGATACCGCGGGCGGCAGCTGGTTCGGCGCCGATGGCAAGCGTGTGCAGGCCCACCTCAATGGCGTATCGGTCACCCCGCTGGAGCCGATGATGGCCAGCGACAGCGTCCGCTACATCGATCGCATCACCAACATCCAACGCCTGCGTGCCAAGAACCCCTGAATGAAGATCACCGCCATCGAACTGGGCATGCTGCGCGTGCCGCTGAAGACCCCTTTCAAGAC
>NZ_JBFRFE010000890.1:0-1191 GCF_052114665.1 Stenotrophomonas sp. 2YAF22
CCCTCGCCCCGGCCAAGCGCGACATGGTGTACGGACGCCTGTCACGCCGGCTGCGCACGCTGGGCATGCGCAGCTTCCAGCAGTACCTGGACCACCTGGAACAGGGTGATGGTGACGAGTGGCAGGCATTCACCAATGCGCTGACCACCAACCTCACTGCGTTCTTCCGCGAGCCGCACCATTTCGACAAGCTGCGCGAAGAGCTGCAGCAGCGCAACGGGCGCGGTCCGCTGCTGTTGTGGTCGTGCGCCGCCTCCACCGGCGAAGAACCCTACTCGATGGCGATCACCGCCTGCGAAGCGTTCGGCACCCTGAAGCCGCCGGTGCGCATCGTCGCCACCGACGTCGACACCCAGGTGCTGGCCACCGCCGGCCGCGGCGTCTACAACATCGACCGTGTCGCCGGCCTCGACCCGGACCTGCGTCGCCGCTATTTCCAGCGTGGCAGTGGTCCCAACGAAGGCCAGTGTCGCGTGCTGCCGGCGCTGCGCGAGCTGATCGAATTCCGCCCGTTGAACCTGCTGGCACCGCGATACGACGTCGGCGGCCCATTCGATGCGCTGTTCTGCCGCAACGTGATGATCTACTTCGACAAGCCGACCCAGCGCGCGATTCTTGGCCGCCTGGTCAATCACCTGGCCGACGACGGCCTGCTCTACACTGGCCACTCGGAGAACTACCTGCACGCTGCCGATCTGATCCAGCCCTGCGGGCGCACCCTGTACCGTCGTGCAGCAAAGGCCGGCGCATGAACGCATCACTGCGTACCGACGATGTGATGCGCTACCAGGACGCACGCTTCAAGACCATCGCCGCCAAGCTGCTGCCGACCCAGTACCTGGTGGTGGATGACACCACTGCGCTGACCACTACGCTGGGCTCCTGCGTGGCCGCGTGCCTGCGCGACCCGGTGCTGAAGATCGGTGGCATGAACCACTTCCTGCTGCCCGAAGGCAACGCCGGCGACGGCGCGCCCGCGCGCTATGGCAGCTATGCGATGGAACTGCTGATCAACGACATGCTCAAGCGCGGCGCCCACCGCAAGCGCATCGAGGCGAAGGTGTTCGGCGGCGCCAACGTGCTGAAGGGCTTCACCAGCAATCCGGTAGGCACGCGCAACGCCGAGTTCGTGCGCCAGTACCTGCAGGCCGAACACATCCCGATCCTCGCCGAGGACCTGTGCGGCATCCA
>NZ_JBFRFE010000891.1:0-1187 GCF_052114665.1 Stenotrophomonas sp. 2YAF22
CTGGTGGGTGCTGCTGCTGGTGGTGCCGGGCGTGCTGCTGCTGTTGTTCGAACGCAAGGCGCGGCAGCCCGCGTTCCGTCTGGCACTGGATGGCTGGCTGCTGCAACGCCGCGGCATCGGCCGCCTGCTGGGCGAGCTGGAAACCGCGCGGCTGGCGCGCACCCTGGGGACACTGCTGCGCAACGGCGTGCCACTGCTGGGCGCGCTGGGCATCGCCCGCAACGTCCTTGGCAACCGCGCCCTTGCGGCAGACCTGGAGACCGCCGCCGACGAGGTCAAGAACGGCACCGGCTTGTCGCTGGCGTTGTCGCGCGGCAAACGTTTTCCCCGGCTGGCGCTGCAGATGATCCAGGTTGGCGAGGAGTCCGGCGCACTCGATACCATGCTGCTGAAAGCTGCTGATACTTTCGAACAGGACAGTGCCCGCCGCATCGACCGCCTGCTGGCGGCGATGGTGCCGGCGATCACCCTGGTGCTGGCCTCGGTGGTCGGCGCGGTGATCGTGGCCGTGCTGGTGCCGTTGTACGACCTTACCAACGCCATCGGCTGACGATGGCCTCCTTCGCAACCCCGACATCCCGTACCTGAAAGGACCGACCATGATTGCTTCCCGTCGACCGATCCGCCTTTCCTTCACCGCCGCACGTCACCAGTCGGGCATGAGCCTGCTGGAGATCATCATCGTCATCGTGCTGATCGGCGCAGTGCTGACTCTGGTCGCCAGCCGCGTGCTCGGCGGCGCCGATCGTGGCAAGGCCAACATCGCCAAGGCGCAGGTGCAGACCGTTGCCTCCAAGGTCGACAACTACCAGATCGACACCGGCAAGCTGCCCGCCTCGCTCAACGACCTGGTGACCGCACCGGCCGGCGTCGGTGGCTGGCTGGGCCCGTATGCCAAGCCTGCCGACCTCAACGACCCGTGGGGCCACGCGCTGGAGTACCGCGCACCGGGCGAGGGCCAGGCGTATGAACTGATCAGCCTGGGCAAGGACGGCAAGGCCGGCGGCAGCAGCGTCGACGCTGACATCCGCTACCAGCCGTAAGCGCGCATGCTGCTTTTCCTGCCGCGCCGGGTGTCACGCCCGCGCCTGCACGGCAGGCGCGCGGCGGGCCTGTCGCTGCTGGAAATGCTGCTGGTGATCGCGTTGATCGCGGCCATCGGGCTGATCACCGCCGCTGGCATGTCG
>NZ_JBFRFE010000892.1:0-1186 GCF_052114665.1 Stenotrophomonas sp. 2YAF22
GAGTGCCGAACAGATGCCGTCGCTGATCATGCTGAAGATCGCGCCGGGCAAATGCCTGCCGATGCACAGCCATGGACGCAGCGAACTTACACAGATCCTGCGGGGTTCCTACAATGATGCGCTGGGTCTGTTCGCACCCGGCGATGTTGCCGATCTGGATGAGGATGTCGAACACCAGCCGGTAACGGCGCCTGGTGTACCGTGCATCTGCGTTTCCGCGCTGGATGCGCCGCTGGTGTTCAGTGGTTGGCTGGCCCGCAAAATCCAGCGCTTTGTGAAACTCTAGGCTTCTTTGAGGTCAACGCATGCACGAAACACGCCCGCTGCGGATTCTGCTGACCGGTGCGACCGGTCTGGTCGGGCAGGGCGTTGCCCGTGCCTGCCTCGCTTCGCCGCAGGTGGCGCAGATCGCCGCTCTGGTCCGTAGCAAAGGCGGGCTCGACACTCGTATCGAGCAGATCGTGCTGGCGGATTTTCAGCACGCCCGCGACGTGGGCCTGCAGCTGACTGAATTCGACGCTTGTTTCTACTGCGCCGGCGCGCCACCGGTTGGCACCGCCGAGGATGAGTATCGGAAGGTGACGCTCGATGCCACCCTCGCCGTAGCTGCAGTGTGGGCGGAAGCGAATCCGGATGGCCGGTTCCTGTATGTCTCCGGCGCCCATGCCAATCCAGACAGCAGGATCATGCCGCTGCGGATCAAGGGCGAGACCGAGGCCGCGTTGGCGCAGCTCGCGGTGCGCACCGTCATGCTGCGCCCCGCCGGGGTGCGCCCGGTGGCGGGGACCGGCACCCGTCATGCGGCGTTGAAGCCGCTGTATCGCGTTGGCGGTCCCCTGATGGCGGCGGCGGGCCGCGTCCTGCCCTCACTGGTGACCAGCAACGAAGCCATCGGCCGCGCGATGATCGTGCTGGCGATGATGCCGGAGCCGCCGCCGGTGCTGGAATGTGCGCAGATCAACCGGCTGGGTGGCGCTGCTGCAGCCTGATGGGTGCGGTGCACATCTGCTGCACATCGCGCCTACTACAGTCGTCGCTCATCCTTCTGTGACGCATCGACGTGAACCTGCAGCCATCGTCTTCCCTGCTTCGCCCATCGCGCCCAGCGCCTGAAAACGGTCGTTTCGACCTGCTGGATGTCAATGCATTGCAGGATCCCGGCAGCGGCCGCATCGTCCATCTGCGG
>NZ_JBFRFE010000893.1:0-1186 GCF_052114665.1 Stenotrophomonas sp. 2YAF22
GTTCACGCTGTGCAGCACCGCCAGGCCCGCGCCCATCAGGATAAACAACGCGACCAGTAACGGCCCGGTGGCGGGGCAGGCGATGCGCTTTGCGATGGGTCTGGTAGCGATGTGGCTGTTGTCGCGGGTCTCGCTGCTGCGCCTGCGCGCGTGGACGCCTGCCATCTATGCGCTGTCGATGCTGCCATTGATGGCGGTGTATGTAATCGGCACCGGTAAATACGGGCAACGCTGGCTCAATCTGGGCGTGTTCTATCTGCAGCCCTCGGAACTGCTCAAGCTCAGCCTGCCGTTGATGATGGCCTGGTATCTGCACCGTCAGCCGCTGCCGCCATCGCCGCGCACGGTGCTGACCGCCGCAGTACTGATCGGGGTGCCAGCGCTGCTGATCCTGATGCAGCCCAACCTCGGTACCGCCACGCTGGTGACGGCCAGTGGCGTGTTTGCGTTGCTGCTGGCTGGACTGCAGTGGCGCTGGGTGGTGGCCGGGTTGAGTGCGGTATCGGTGGCTGCGCCACTGGCGTGGTTCGGGCTGCTGCGGCAATACCAGAAGAATCGCGTGCTGACCTTCCTGGATCCGGCTGCCGATCCGTTGGGCACCGGCTGGAACATCCTGCAGTCGCGCATCGCCATCGGCTCGGGTGGCATGCAGGGGCGCGGCTGGGGCCATGGCACGCAGGCCACGTTGGATTTCCTGCCCGAGTACACCACCGATTTCGCGTTCTCGGTATTGGCCGAGGAATTCGGCTGGATCGGCGTGGTGACGGTGTTCGCGCTGTATCTGTTCGTGGTCGGGCGTTGCCTGTCGATCGCGGTGCAGGCGCGCGACACGCACGCGCGGTTGCTGGCCGGCAGCCTCGGCTTGGCGTTCTTCGTATACGTGCTGGTCAACGGTGGAATGATTTCCGGCTTGCTGCCGGTGGTGGGCATTCCGATGCCGTTGATCAGTTATGGCGGCACCTCGGCGGTGTCGTTGCTGGCGGGGATCGGGCTGGTGATGGCGGTGCGCGGTCATCGGCCGGTACACGCGTAGGTTTCCAGCCAACGGCGCAGCCCCTCGTGGGTGGGGGCGGGTGGGTCGTGGAAAGCTGGATTGCTGAGGGCTGGCCGGGCGGGTGGATAGTGCGGGGACGCCGTGAACCCATCCCTGGGGGCTTGGCCGCGGCATCCATGCCGCGGACACCCC
>NZ_JBFRFE010000894.1:0-1177 GCF_052114665.1 Stenotrophomonas sp. 2YAF22
GGCAGGAGGCACAGGAATGCCCCACGCCATCCGATCACGCCGCCAAGGTAGCTGCCCAAGGGGGCAGCCACTACCGTTGCCAGCGCGTTGCCGCCATTGAAGATCGCCAGTGCTCGCGGCACCTGCGCTGCTGGCACCAGCCGCATGGCCGTGGCCGCAGACAAGGACCAGAAGCCACCGATCACCACGCCGATCAATGCCCGGCCCATCATGTAGATCGGGTAGCTGGGAGCCAATGCCACCACCACGCCGGATACCGCCATCAATGCGGTGAGCGTCAGCAGCACTGTCTTCCGGTTGATGCTCCCGGCCAAGCGGGAGATCGACAGGCTGGTCAGCACGGCGAAGGCACCAGAGATGGCAATCCCATACCCGGCCAGCCCTTCGCTCACGCCAAGGTCAGCCGCCAAGGGCGTAAGCAGGCTCACCGGCATGAATTCAGAGGCGATCAGTGCGAACACGCACAGCGTCATTGCCAGCACCCCGCCCCAGTTGGCCCGGTCGGCCGTCGCGTCGTTGCTGCTCATTTCCCAGCGAGACCTTGCTGGAAGAACGTCGCCAACCTTGCGAAGGGAATCAGGTCGGTGCGGTCATACAGGTCTACATGACCGGCATCCTTCACCCAGTAGCGCTCCTTCGGCTGCCCTGCCCTGCGGTACGCGTCCTCGCTGAACTCACGCGAGTGGGCGTGGTCGCCAGAGATGAACAGCATCGGTCTGGGCGAGATGGTCTCGATATCGTTGAAGGGGTAGAAATTGACGAACTTGACCAAGCTGCTGAACAGCGGCTGGGTGGTCAAGTCGCTGCGCTCGCCTTCGGCAGTGTAAGCGCCACGCGAGGTGCGGTAGAAATCAAAGAACTCGCGCTGCACTTCGGACGTATCGGCCTCGAGCTTGTTCACGGTGCCAGGTACATGGACTGCCGGCCCACCGTTGAACTCGACCAGACGCTGATCCGTTGCAGCCTTGATCATCTGCCTGCGCTGCTCCAGCGATTGCGCGTGGTTCAGCCCTTGGCGCGCGGCGGCGCCCATGTCATACATGCTGACCGTAGCGATTGCCTTGATGCGCGGGTCGATCTTGGCTGCGCTGATCACGAAACTGCCACTGCCACAGATACCCAGGCCACCAATCCGCTGCGGATCCACGAACGACTGCGTGCTCAGGAAGTCAACCGC
>NZ_JBFRFE010000895.1:0-1172 GCF_052114665.1 Stenotrophomonas sp. 2YAF22
AGTTCACCAAGTACAACCAGTACGAATCGCTGGTGCTGCCGCTGGTGAAGTGGCTGCAGGAGCGCGGCGTGCGTTTCCAGTACGGCACTGAAGTGACCGATGTGGACTTCGCGCTGCAGGAGGGCCGCAAGCAGGCCACGCGCATCCACTGGACGCGGGACGGCCAGGCCGGTGGCGTGGACCTGGGCGCGGACGATCTGGTGTTCATGACGATCGGCTCGCTGACCGAGAATTCCGACAACGGCGACCATCACACCGCCGCACGCTTGAATGAAGGCCCTGCACCGGCGTGGGACCTGTGGCGACGGATCGCGGCCAAGGATGCGGCGTTCGGGCGCCCGGATGTATTCGGTGCGCATATACCGGAAACCAAGTGGGAATCGGCGACGGTAACCACGTTGGACGCGCGCATTCCAGCGTACATCGAGAAGATTGCCAAGCGCGATCCGTTCAGCGGCAAGGTGGTGACCGGCGGCATCGTGAGCGTGCGCGATTCGCGCTGGTTGATGAGCTGGACGGTGAACCGCCAGCCGCACTTCAAGAACCAGCCGAAGGACCAGATCGTGGTGTGGGTGTATTCGCTGTTCGTGGATACGCCCGGCGATTACGTGAACAAGCCGATGCAGGACTGCACGGGCGAGGAGATCACTTGCGAGTGGCTGTACCACCTGGGTGTGCCGATGGAGGAGATCGACGAACTGGCGGCGACCGGGGCGAAGACAGTGCCGGTGATGATGCCGTACATCACCGCGTTCTTCATGCCGCGCCAGGCCGGTGACCGCCCGGACGTGGTGCCGGAGGGCGCGGTGAACTTTGCCTTCATCGGCCAGTTCGCCGAATCGAAGCAGCGCGACTGCATCTTCACCACCGAGTATTCGGTGCGCACGCCGATGGAAGCGGTGTACACGCTGCTGGGCATCGAGCGCGGCGTGCCGGAGGTGTTCAATTCGACCTACGACGTGCGCACGCTGCTGGCCGCGACCGGCCGCTTGCGCGATGGCAAGGAGCTGGACATTCCGGGGCCGGTGTTCCTGCGCAACCTGCTGATGAACAAGCTGGACAAGACCCAGATTGGTGGGCTGCTGCGCGAGTTCGGGCTGGTGCAGGACGACTGAGCGAGCGGGGCGTCGGGGGGCGCCGGGCCATGCCCGGCGTCTCGCGCTGCAGTGGCC
>NZ_JBFRFE010000896.1:0-1170 GCF_052114665.1 Stenotrophomonas sp. 2YAF22
GTCTGCAGATGCTGCAGATGAACTGCACTGCCCTCGCCCAGCCGCACCCGATGCGCGGGACCGGGCTGCAGCAGGCGACGTCGCTGTGCAGCGCTGGCGCCGGCAAACAACGTATCCAGCGAAAGCAACGGCAGCGGCCCGCGCCGTGGCAGACCGAGCAGACGCCGGGCGACGCGGTTGGCGGCAAGCAACTGGCCGTCTTCCTGCACCGCCAACAGGCCCTGCAGCGGTGATGCCAGCCAGCGCGGATCATGCTGCACCGCCAGCAGGTGCACATCGCTGAGCGTGTGCATCAAACGGTTCTCGATGGCCAGCGCCGCCTGCCGGAAATAGCCCTGCAGCAATACCGGATCGCGTTCCCCCAAGCCAGTGATGTCGATCGCACCGCAGACCTGCCCCTGCAGGTCATGCAGCGGCTCACTCAAGCAGAACACGGGGGCAAACCGCTGCAGATAGTGTTCGTTGCCGCGTACCAAGGCGGGCAGGTCGTCGGCCAAGCTGACCGCAGGCGCGGTGGTGCCGATCTCGGCCTCGCCCAACCGCCGTCCCACCTGGATCGGCCGCAGCAGCGGCGCATCTTCCAGGCCATGGGCGCGATGCACGATCACCATGCCCTCGCGGTTGGCGCAGAACATCGTCCATCCCCGCGCACCGAACGCGGCCCACAACTGCTCCAGCTCGGGCTGTACACAACGCGCCAGGCGGCGGTCGTCGCGGGATTCCAAGTGGTGGCCGTTGCCCTGCAACGGCGGGTAGTACGGCTCCTGGTCGGGGCGTACACCGGCCGCATGCGAGCGCTGCCAGGACTGCTGCAACGGCAAAGGAAGCACCGCCAGCGACTGCACATCGCCCTCGGCAAAAGCGGCACGCGCCGCCACCAACTGCTGTTGCCCGACTGTCGTGGCCATCATGCGCGCAGAGTACACCCGTGCACGCCACGCCCGCGTTACGTCCCGACAACGGAGCGTTTCCGTTTCCGTCAGGCATTCATCCACGCATGACATGGATCCATGTGTCGACCAAGGTCGACACCTACCAAGGACAGGCCATGCCATYCCAACAGATTRCGGAGATCTGTCGAAGGCGGGGTGGGTCCGGTTGCGGGGGTGTCCGCGGCATGGATGCCGCGGCCAAGCCCCCAAGGACGGGTTTACGGCGTCCCCCGCAACC
>NZ_JBFRFE010000897.1:0-1167 GCF_052114665.1 Stenotrophomonas sp. 2YAF22
CGGCATGGGCGGCGCCCGGGCATTGCACGAACGCGGTACGCAGGCCAGGGCTGATCACCTTCGAAAGCGTGGCCACATGGAACACGTGTCGCGGTGCCAGCGTCGCCAGCGCAATGGGCGCGGTGACGGCCAGATGCCAGTACGGATCGTCCTCGATCGCCAGCAGGCCTTCGCGCTCCAGCACCCGCGCCAACGCTTCGCGCCGCGTGGTGGGCACCGTCAGTGCCGTCGGGTTCTGGCAGGTGGGGTTGAGGTAGACCAGGCGCGCGCCACATTCCCGCGCCCGGCGGGCCAGCGCCTCCGGGCACATGCCGTGTTCGTCGCCCTCCACCGTGACCAGCCGCCGTCCCAGTGCGGCGGCGGCCTGCAGCAGACCCGGATACACCAACCGGTCGCAGAGGATCGCATCACCCTCGCGCCCTTGGCTGAGCAGGATCGCCGCCAGTGCCACCTGCGCGCCTTCGGTCAGCAGCAGGCGAGCATCGTCCACCGTGCCCAGCATCGGCTGCAGCCAGCGCGCCGCCGCGTGACGGTCGGTCGGGTTGCCACCGCCCAGGTGATAGGTCATCAGGTTCGGCGCATTGCTGCGTGCGAGCACCGCCGCCGCGCCCCGACGCAGCATTTCCGCCAGTGCATCGGCGTCGGGTACCGGTGGCACGTTCATGCTGAGATCGACGGCCTGGTCAAAGCCCGCCTTGGGCGGCGCGATGAAGCTGCCCTGTGGCCCGCGTGCTTCGATCAGTCCACGCTTGCGTGCCTCATCGAAGGCGCGGGTCACCGTGGTCAGATCCACGCCGAGCTGCTGCGCCAGTGCGCGCTGCGAGGGCAGCCGTTGCCCGGGCGCCAGGCCGCCGCGATTGATGGTGCGTTCCAGCGTGTTGACGATGCGCAGGTAGATCGGGCCGCTGTGCACGTGCACGTCCTGCACCCAGCCCAGTCCTGCAATGCCAGGCCCTGCGACATCGGGTCGCGGCATGTACGGAGGATGTCGGGGCGTATCGTTGCTTCCAACGGCGGGAGCCTGTCCATAACCATCGGTCGGTTCGGACAGGTGACCGCCGTTGTTGTTTGTGGCGGCTGCGCCAGCCAGCGTCGGTGATGTCATCGCGCGTCCTCAGCGCTGGGCCTGCCAGGGGCAGTAGCAGCCCACGGCAAGCAGTCCTTTCG
>NZ_JBFRFE010000898.1:0-1167 GCF_052114665.1 Stenotrophomonas sp. 2YAF22
GAAGGGGATGCAAGGTTGCCGGCCAGCGGCCGGCACTACCGGGTCCCTGCCCGGCGGGCTGGCGGGATCGATTACGCCTTGTCGCCACCGCGGTCCGCGCAGCCCCAGTTGAGGATGCGGGTACCGGCCGGCAGCACGCGGCGGAAGAATTCCACCTTGGCCGGCTTCGGGTTGACCACCACCGGCGCTTTCGCCGCCAGCAGCAGCGGGAGATCGGCGGTGCTGTCGGAATAGGCGATGTCGATGTCACCGTAGCCGCGCTCGCGCAGCATGCGCATCTTCTCTTCGTTGTGGCAGTGTCGGGTCGGCCCTACCCCGCCCAGACGCGGCCCCACTTCGGTGCCGATCACCGGCACGTCCTGGTGAGCGACAAAGGCCAGGATCGCGCGGGCCAGCTCCGGCGGCGCACCGGTGGCCACCACCACGCGGTCGCCCTTGGCACGATGCGCGGCGAACACCTCCAGCGCCTGCGGCAACAGCTTGGCGCGCATCTGCGCCTCGTTGCGCAGCACGTAGGCGTCGATCACCTTGTTGAACTCACGCGCGCGGTGCAGGCCGAAGCTGCCGATCCACACATAGACCGAAATGCCGGCACGGCGGGTCGGCAGCATCGCCACCATCGGCCCGGCAATCGGGGTGACCAGCAGCGCCGCCAGCATCCGCAGCGGGTTGCGCTTGATCAGCGACGCGAACAGGTGGGTACCCGAATCGCCGTCATACAGGGTGTGGTCGAAGTCGAAGACCACCAGCGGCGCATCCTCGCGCGGCGTTGGATAGTGCGTTTTCATGCTGCGAAGAATAGCTGACGCAGACCCTCGCCCGGCTCTTCCACGCGCATGAAGGCCTCGCCGACCAGGAACGAGTGGATGCCGGCATCGCGCATCAACGCCACGTCCTGCGGGCCGAGAATGCCACTCTCGGTAACCAGCAGGCGGTCGCGCGGCACGGCCAGGCGCATGTCCAACGTGGTCTGCAGCGACACCTCGAAGGTGCGCAGGTTGCGGTTGTTGATGCCGATCATCGGCGCCGGCACCTGCAGCGCACGCTCCAGTTCGTCGATGTCATGCACTTCCACCAGCACGTCCATGCCCAGCGACATCGCCAGTTCGGACAGCGTGGCCAGTTGCGTATCGTCCAGCGCGGCGACGATCAACAGGATGCAGTCGG
>NZ_JBFRFE010000899.1:0-1164 GCF_052114665.1 Stenotrophomonas sp. 2YAF22
CGGCATGCACTGCGGTTCCTGGGTGAATGCCGCCTCCACGTTGCCGCAGGTATCGCATGTGCATGTGCTGGGCATCACCTCCGCCGATATCGGCCTGGGCCACGCGTGGGAGAACCACTGGCGGCCCCTGCTGGGGCGGCGGCTGACCTACTGGTGCATGGATGTGGATGTGGGCTGGGCCGGTCGCATGGGCATGGCAGATGCCTTCCGCCGCTTCGACCATCCCGAGGCCCTGGTCGCCGCGTTCGCCGCCGAACAGGCGCAGGCCCCTCAGCCAACCTACCTGTCGATCGACAAGGACGTGTTCGCTGAAGAGGTAGCACGCAGCAACTGGGACCAGGGCCGCTTCCAGCTTGAACACGCACTGATGGTGATCGAGGCCCTGCGCACCGGTGGACTGGTGGGCAGCGATATCACTGGCGAGGTATCACTGCCCAACTACCAGAGCCGTTTCAAACGCTGGCTGTCGTCGCTGGATGGCCAGCCAGACATCGGCGCCGATGATCTGCCGGCATGGCAGCAGCAGCACCAGCAGGTGAACCGCGAACTGCTGGCGGCGATGGCCGCAGTGCCGACTGCCTGCTGAGTGCTTTTTTTTTAGCGCCGAGCCATGCTCGGCTTCTGTTCGCGGTCCCCTGAGTCGAGCATGGCTCGACTCTACAAAAGGCGATAGCCGAGCATGGCTCGGCTCTACACTGGGCTCTCGCCCCCGGAGCCGCCGTCATGCCCCAGACCGTCATCCCGCAGCTGCGCATGCGCCATGCCGATACCAGCCTGCCCTTCTACGTGCAGGGCCTGGGCTTCCTCGTCGACTGGGAGCATCGCTTCGAACCCGGCTTCCCGCTGTTCGCCCAGCTCACCCGCGAGGGCCAGACGATCTTCCTGACCGAACACACCGGCGACTGCGAGGTGGGCGGTGCGGTGTATTTCATCGTCACCGACGTCGATGGCCTGCACCGCGCGTTCAGCGCTGCGGGAGTATCCATCGAGCAGCCGCCACACGATACCGACTGGGGAAGCCGCGAGATGCTGATCGTCGACCCGGATGGCAACCGCCTGCGCTTCGCCACCGACGCTGGCTGAATGCCACGCGCTTGAGCGGGAGTATACGTTTCATATACGCTTCATATATTCCCAATCGAGAACGCCCATGGGCATCGTCAA
>NZ_JBFRFE010000900.1:0-1161 GCF_052114665.1 Stenotrophomonas sp. 2YAF22
CTGCCGCAATGGCGCGGTGCGACAACGTGTCGCATCCAGATCCGGGCCTTTCCTGCGCCTGATCATTGTCAATGCCTTTCTTAAATGGTGGGTGACGGCCTAAAATTGAAAGGCTGACTCGACCCCACCTCACCTGCCTGTCTTCTGGACGGGTGGGCCCGGCTTTGGCCGGTGCGGGCAGGACGGGGAACGGCATTCCCTCGCAATTGGATCGACCGATGATTCCGTTGAAAACCCTTGGGCGCTGGTTGCGCCCGGGCCTGCTGCTCGCATTGCTGGTGATGCTCACCGGCTGCGATGCCGTGGCCATCCTCAGTCCGAAGGGCCAGATCGGCCAGGATGAAAAGACACTGYTGATCACGGCCACCGTGCTCATGCTGCTGGTCGTCATCCCGGTCATCATCATGACCCTGACCTTCGCGTGGAAGTATCGCGCCTCCAACACCAAGGCCCGCTACGAGCCGAAGTGGTCCCACTCGACGGCGATCGAGGTGGTGGTGTGGTCGATCCCCTGCATGATCGTGCTGGTCCTGGCGGTGCTGACCTGGCGGTCCTCGCACGCGCTGGATCCGTACAAGCCCCTGGAATCGGACGTCAAGCCGGTCACCATCCAGGCGATCTCGCTGGACTGGAAGTGGCTGTTCATCTATCCGGAAGAGAAGATCGCGGTCGTCAACGAGATCAAGTTCCCGGTCAACACCCCGCTGAACTTCGAGATCACCTCCGATACGGTGATGAATGCGTTCTTCATCCCGCATCTGGGCAGCATGATCTATTCGATGGCGGCGATGGAGACCAAGCTCCACCTGATCGCCAACGAGACCGGTGAATTCCCGGGCATGTCCTCGCACTACAGCGGTGCAGGCTTCGCCAAGATGCATTTCACTGCCTACTCGGTCACCGATGCGCAGTACCGCCAGTGGCTGGACCAGGTCCGTGCCGGCGAGCAGAGCCTGGACAAGGCCTCGTTCAAGGCGCTGGGCGAAGCGAAGAATTCCGAGTGGTACCCGGTCACCTACTTCGGCAAGGTTGAAGACAACCTGTTCGATTGGGTCATCGCCAAGCACATGGGCGACAACAAGCACTACGGCATGAAGCATTCCCATGCCGGTGCCGCTGCTGCCGACGCTGCCAGCCATGAAGCGCACGAGGGCCATGCCC
>NZ_JBFRFE010000901.1:0-1161 GCF_052114665.1 Stenotrophomonas sp. 2YAF22
GCACTACCGTATCGAGGCGGCCTTACGCCGCCATCGCCACCTTGCGCAGGCGGTCCAGCACGAAGTCGGCCAGCTCGTGCGGCGAATACTTGGCGACGAAGGCGTTGGCACCCACGCGCTCGACCATCGCATTGTTGAATACGCCCGACAGCGAGGTATGCAGCAGCACGTACAGCCCGGACAGGCCGGCATGGCGCCGGATTTCCGTCGTCAGCGTGTAGCCGTCCATCGCCGGCATCTCGATGTCCGAGATCACCATGGCGTAGCGTTCGGCCGGGTTTTCACCCGAGGCATGGATCTGCAGCAGGTGGTCCAGCGCCTGCTTGCCGTCCGAGAGCAGGGTCGCGCCCACCCCCAGCTGGTCCAGCACGCTGCGGATCTGCTGGCGGGCCACCCGCGAATCATCCACCACCAGCACCTGCAGCTGCGGGGCGTCGGCGGGCATCGCCATGGCCGGGTCGAGCACGGCCTCACCGCGCACCTGGGCGATGTCGGCCAGCACGCTTTCCACGTCGATCACCTGGATCAGCTCGCCCTGGAAGCGGGTCACCGCGGTCAGGTAGCTCGATTCAGCGCCCAGTTCCGGCGGCGGGTGGATGTCTTCCACCGCGATGTTGACGATCCGCTCCACGCCGCTGACCAGGAAGCCCTGGATCGAGCGGTTGAACTCGGTCACCACCAGGTAACCGGGTGCGGTGTCCGCATCGGGCTCGCGCTCGGGGTGGCCGATGGCCAGGCCCAGGTCCAGCACCGGCACCGAACGGCCGCGCACGTCGGCCACGCCGGCGAACTGGCCGGGCAGGCCGGGCACCTGGAACAGTTCCGGGCGGCGCAGCACTTCCTGCACCTTGAAGACATTGACGCCAAAAAGCTGACGTCCGCCGAGGCGGAACAGCAGCAGCGCCAGGCGATTGTGGCCGGCCAGTCGGGTTCGCTGGTCGATCCGGTTGAGCAGGTCATGGGACATGGCTGCTGTATCGGCGCGGGCAGGGTGGAACTTGAGGGCGAGTGCAGCGCCGCGGCCGGGAAGCTGTCCGCCCTGTGCCTGTGGCACGCAGCTTGCACGCGTCTGGGCCAGGTCTTACCGACAGGAGGCGCCATGCGCCGCATTGTTCTTTTCCTTGCCACTGCAATGGCCGTAGCCGCGCCGTGGGCAACCGC
>NZ_JBFRFE010000902.1:0-1159 GCF_052114665.1 Stenotrophomonas sp. 2YAF22
CCGCAGTTCATGCCCAACGCCTCGGCGCTGGCCCGGTCCTCGCGGGTGTACGAGCATCATTTCAGCACCGGCAACGCCACCCGTTATGGTCTGTTCGGGCTGCTGTACGGCCTGCCGGGTGGCTATTGGCCGAGCATGCTCGACGAGCAGCGCGGCTCGCAGCTGTTCAAGGTACTGGGACAGCAGGGCTATGACTTGCACCTGTATGGCAGCGCGCCGCTGTACAGCCCGGAGTTCGATCGCACCGCGTTCGCCGATGTCCGCGACCAGCTGCACCAGGGGCCGTCCGAACTGACCTCCGATGGCCGCGATGCCGCCATCGTCGCTGGACTGCAGAAGGACATCCGCGCCAGCCAGGCTGCACAGCGCCCGTGGTTCGGTTTCGTGTTCCTCGATTCCACCCACGCGCCCTACCACATGCCGGCCGGCTATCCGCCGCTCGCCACGCCGATGGCCGATGCCATCGATTTCCTCAAGTTCGGCCCCGGGCACGATCCAACGCCGGAGTTGAACCGCTACCACACCGCGGTGCATTACGCCGACAGCCTGATTGGATCGCTGCTGGATGACCTGCGCGCACAGGGTCTGGAGCAGAACACGATCGTGCTGGTGACCGGCGACCACGCCGAGGAATTCAACGACCTCAAGCTCAACTACTGGGGCCACAACGGCAATTTCTCCAACTACCAGTTGCAGGTGCCCTTCGTGCTGCATTGGCCTGGCCAGGAGGGCGGCCGCGACGCACGCGTCAGCTCGCATGAAGACTGGGTACCCACACTGATGCGCCAGGGACTCGGTTGCGAGAACGCATTGACCGACTACAGCACCGGCCATGACCTGCTGGCGGCACCGACCGGCAAGCGTGCGCTGGTGGTGGAAAGCTGGTCGCAGCGCGCGGTACGCAATGGCGAGGCGATCTACGTGTTCGACAAATTCGGCAACGCCACCGCGCTCGATGCGCGCTACCGCCCGTTGCCGCAACAGACCCCCGACGCCGCCAGCATCCGCGCGGCATGGGAAGCGCTGACCCGCTTCCGCAACCGCTGAATCCAAGGACCGATCCACGCATGAACCGTCCGCTGCGCATCCTGCATACCGAAGCCGCCAAAGGCATGGGCGGGCAGGAGATCTACATTTTCCGCCACATGCAGGTGATGCG
>NZ_JBFRFE010000903.1:0-1157 GCF_052114665.1 Stenotrophomonas sp. 2YAF22
GTTCAGTGGTGTGTGCCGCTTCGTACGAGGCGCGCGTGTTCGGCGTGCGTTCGGCGATGCCGGCACTGCGTGCCGAGCGCCTGTGCCCGGACGCTGTCTTCGTGCCGCCGGACTTCGCGCGTTACAAGGCGGTGTCGCGCCACGTGCGCGAGATCTTCCTGCGCCATACCGACCTGGTCGAGCCGCTGTCCTTGGACGAGGCCTACCTGGACGTGACCGATCCGAAGAGTGGCATCGAACTCGCCACCGACATCGCCCGCACCATCCGCGCGCAGATCCGCGAGGAAACCAACCTGACGGCTTCAGCCGGGATCGCGCCGAACAAGTTCCTGGCCAAGATCGCCTCGGACTGGCGCAAGCCCGACGGCCAGTTCGTGATTCCGCCGCAGCGGGTGGACGCATTCCTGCTGCCGCTGCCGGTGAATCGCGTGCCCGGTGTCGGCAAGGTGATGGAAGGCAAACTGGCAGCGCGCGGCATCGTCACCTGCGGCGACCTGCGGCAGTGGACGCTGCCGGACCTGGAAGAAGCCTTCGGCAGCTTCGGCCGCAGCCTGTACAACCGCGCACGCGGCGTCGACGAGCGTCCGGTGGAGCCTGACCAGCAGGTGCAGTCGATCTCCTCTGAAGACACCTTCGCCGAGGACCTGCTGCTGGAAGACCTGGGCGAAGCGATCGTGCAGCTGGCCGAGAAGACCTGGCATGCCACCCGCAAGACCGAACGCATCGGCCACACCGTGGTATTGAAGCTGAAGACCGCGCAGTTCCGCCTCCTCACCCGCAGCTTCACCCCGGAACGCCCGCCGGAATCGATGGCCGAACTGCGCGACATCGCGCTTTCATTGCGCGCCCGTGTAGATCTACCCGCTGACACCCGCTACCGCCTGGTCGGCGTCGGCCTCGGCGGCTTCCGTGAAAAGGAGCCGGTAGTGCAAGGTGAGTTGTTCGAGCACACCCAGACCGATCATTCCTGATCGTTCATCCACGCATGGCGTGGATCCAAGTGTCGACCAAGGTCGACACCYACCAAGRGCARGYCATGCCATCCMGACAGATTGCGGAGATCTGTCGAAGGCGGGGTGGGTCCGGTTGCGGGGGCGTGAGCCGCATGGATGCGGCGACCGAGCTTACAKGGAYGTACTTGCAGCGTCCCCCGCAAC
>NZ_JBFRFE010000904.1:0-1155 GCF_052114665.1 Stenotrophomonas sp. 2YAF22
GCGCGGTAGCGGTCACGGCCAGGATCGGCAGCGTCTCGCCGCGACCTCGCAGCGCCCGTGCAAGCTGGTAGCCATCGAGGACCGGCATGTTGATGTCGGTCATCACGATATCCCACGCCCCCGATTGCCAGCCGGTCAACGCCACCTGCCCGTTCTCCATCGCATCAACCTGGCAGTCGAGCTCCTCCAGCTGCTGCTGGATCAATTCGCGATTGACCGGATTGTCCTCCACCAGCAGAACGCGCCCCCGCGTGCACCGTACACCGGTCCGCGGCGCAGCGTCATGCGTCCACGGCAAGGGCATCGACTCACCGCGCAGCGCCTGCAGCAGTGCCGGGCTGGCATAGCAGGAGACGTGCACCGCATCATCGCGCTGCTCAGGCGACAGCGGTCCCCTGGGATAGGCCCGCACCACTCTGGCATAGCTGGGCAGCACCGCCAGCTCTTCGTCATCGGTCCAGGCACGGCGCTCGCCGAAGATCAGCAGCGCGGTTCCCAGAGCACCATCTGCAGGCCGTTCGATCACCGTCACATCGGCGCCCCAGCGGTGCAGCAACTGGCCGATCTCCTGCCGCCACTCCTGCGCCGACGACAACAGGGAAATGCGGCGACCGGACAGCGGCTGGTCCGACGCTGTCGCAACCGCTGTACGCTGAACGGGGACGTCCAGGGTGAACACGCTGCCCACGCCCAGCGTGCTCTGCACCTGGATGCGGCCACCCAGCAGCTGCGCCAGCTGCTGGCACAACGCCAGGCCAAGCCCGCTGCCGCCGTAGCGCCGGGAGACGCTGGCATCGCCCTGCTGGAAGGGGCGGAACAGCGTGGCAACCTGTTCCTCGGAAAGGCCAATGCCCGAGTCGACCACCTGCAGGCGCAACTGCCGTTCCTCGCCTGTTCCACCACCATCCTCGGCGCGCAGGGTGATGCGACCGGAGGCAGTGAACTTCACCGCGTTGCTCAGCAGGTTGTTGAGGATCTGGCGGATACGGTGGACATCGCCGATGAACGCCTCATCCAGCGATGGATCGATTGCGAAATACAGCTTCACGTCCTTGCGCTGCGCTTCCGGTGCGTACAGCAGCGCAGCCTGTTCGATCAGCGGGCGCTGAGGGGTGGAGCTGATTACTCAGCAACAACCTTCTGCTCTTCGGGGCG
>NZ_JBFRFE010000905.1:0-1150 GCF_052114665.1 Stenotrophomonas sp. 2YAF22
GACACCGGCCAGCGCGACGCCTGCAACTGCAGCCGCCGATGCCGACGCGGATGCCGAAGACTTTCCCGCGCCGCTGCCCGATGCCTCCTACACCCAGGCCAACCTGCGTTCTACGTACACCCGTTGCGTGGACGCCAGCGAAGCGGTGACAGCACGCCTGCAGGCATGTGGCGACGAGGAGTTGAGTTACCAGGAAGACCGCTTGGCCGAGATCGTCGCCGGTGTCGTGGCAAGTCCCGACAGCAAGGCCAAGGATGACTGGATGGATGCGCAGGCTGCCTGGTGGTCGGACACCAATCGCCATTGCCGCTGGGATCCCAAAACCGATGGCCAGGGCCAGAGGTTGGACGCGCAGTCGTGCCGCATCAACCGCGTGGCCAACCGCGTTGACCAGCTGCAGGCCGCTGCACGGAGCAAGTGACCTCAATCCACCGCATTGCCAACTGAGAGGAGTCCTTCGACATGGATGTAGTGACCGATGCAAGGAAGGCGATGGAACACTGGCATCGCGGCCAGACCTCCGCCCGTTTTGAAACCGACAACCGTGGTCCAGGCTGGATTTCCTCGGGCAAGGGTGACCATGGCGGCGTGTCCTATGGCAGCTACCAGTTCGCCAGCGCCGTTGGCGGGGTGGACGAGTACCTGAAGTCGTCCCGCTATGCGGACCAGTTCCACGGCCTGAAGCCTGCGACGGAAGCCTTCAGCGAGCGCTGGAAAGCGGTGGCCGCACGCGACGAAAAGGGCTTCGCCCAGGAACAGCACGATTTCATCCAGCACCAGTATTACGACGTGCAGATGGATCGCCTGAAGAAGGTCGGCGTGGACCTGCAAGGTCGCGGCCCTGCCGTGCAGGACGCGCTGTGGAGCACGTCGGTGCAGTATCGCAACATGACCCGTGGTGTATTCCAGAATGGCCTGAAACAAGCCTATGGTGATGATTACAAGCTGTCCGAGCTGAGTGACGAGCAGATTGTCAGGGCCGTGCAGGATTACAAGCACGCCAACGTCCAGCGCCATTTCGAGAGCTCGCCCAAGCAGTGGGATTCGCTGCGCGAGCGCACGCTCAATGAAAAGTCCGAGCTGGTTGCGCTGGCGCGCTACGACAGGATCAACCACGACCCGCAGCCRTACCTGGGCAAGACCTACGAAC
>NZ_JBFRFE010000906.1:0-1146 GCF_052114665.1 Stenotrophomonas sp. 2YAF22
GCGTCCAGCCCAGCGCGTCGCGCGTGCTGCGGCTGTCGATGCGCTTTCTGCTCTGGTAGAAACGCCGCAATGTCGCGCTGACTGATGGATCGTCCCAGGCCACCGCGGGCGGCAGGGTAAATCCCCCCAGCTGCGCAGCGAAGGCCAGTACATCCTGCGGTGGCGCCGGTTCGTCATCGCTCGGCAGATACAGTGCGTTGGCCATGGGGCGTTGCATCGCCGCGATCACCACCGCAGCCAGGTCGTCCACGTGCAGGCGATTGAACACCAGCCCTGGCCGCACCACGTGCCGCGCGCGGCCCTGCGCCAGCTGCAGCAGCGCGTTGCGCCCGGGTCCGTAGAGGCCCGGCAGGCGGAACATCGCCGAGGCGATACCGCGCGCATCCGCCAGCGCACGCCATTGCGTTTCGGCGAGGCGACGCTGCCTGCCTGCCGGCTCGGTGGCATCGGCCACGCTGTGCTCATTGATCCAGCCACCGTCGCGGTCGCCGTAGACCGAGGTCGACGACAGGTAACCGAGCCAACGCAGTGAACTGCTGTCGCGCAACGCGGCATACAGCAGGCGCAGCGCCGGGTCGCCCTCGGCATCGGGAGGGACGCTGCAAAGCACCGCGTCGGCATGGGCAATCGCAGCGAGCAGGCTCGGGGCAAGCGCGGCGTCGGCACGCAGCTGATGACGCAGCAGGCCATCGTCAGGTGCCGACGCCGGATCGCGCACCGTGCCTTCCACGTGTATGCCCTGGGCCTGAAGGCGCGCGGCCAACACGCGGCCACTCCAGCCCATGCCGAGGATCAGTACGCGCTTCGGCAACGGGCCGGGCATGTTCATCGGATCACACCGAGCGCTGGGCCTGGTAGGCCTGCAGGCTGCTGTAGGCGACCTGCAGCAGCAACGCTTCCTGGCCCGCGGCGCGCGCACGCGCCAGCATGTCGCCGACGATCTGGGCCGCTTCCACCTGCTGGCCTGCTTCCAGGTCGCGCAGCATCGACGCCTTCAACGCCGAGCCGGCCTGGGTCAGGGTGCCACGCGCGGTGTCCTGCGCCGCCTGCGGCACCGGCTCACCCGCTGCTTCGGCCACCGCCAGGCATTCGTCATAGAGCCCACGCACGATGGCGTCGCCGTCGTCGGTGGCCACGATCGTGCCG
>NZ_JBFRFE010000907.1:0-1143 GCF_052114665.1 Stenotrophomonas sp. 2YAF22
GGGGCTTGGCCGCGGCATCCATGCCGCGGACACCTCCGCGAACCCACCCCGCCCGRCCTCTGACAGTTTCCTGCGGTGGCCACCCACGCAAAGAGAATAAAGCAGAGCAGAAGCGGGTCGCTTCGCTCTTTGTAGTGCCGAGCCATGCTCGGCTCAGGGCCGGCATGCGCTGTACGAGAGGCAGGCGAGGGCACAGCGACGTGCGCATTACGCGGCCTGCAACTGCACATCCACGTATTCCGACAGCCCTCGGCAGGCCAGCAGCAGTCCTTCGCGGGCGTCGTCGGGCAGGTGCTGCGTGTCGTCGCCGTCCACGCGCACGCGTTCGCTGGCGTGCAGCAGTTCCAGCAGGAAGGTCAGCCCGGCATTGGCGCGGTCGATGCGCGCCATCGCCATGCACTGCGCCTGCGTTCGCCCTTTGCTCGGCCACGGCTGGCCATCTGCCGCTTCCACCTGGCGGATGCGCTGCAGGCAGTCCAGCAGGGTAGGGCCGCCGGGCGCGTTGGCGGCCTGCGTTGCAGTGAGCGTGGTTTCCAGCGCGCGGGCGATGTCATGCGGCAGCTCGTGAGCAGCCTCGCCCAGCGTGGCGAACAGGTACGAGTAGGTGGAAGCGGACATGGCGGCATCCTTGTGCGGTAGGCAAGGGCCACCCCGCGTGCATGCGAGGGTGGCGGACGATGCGTGGCTCCAATACCGGTGACCAAGTGTGAAAGCGCCGGCGGGCACGAGGCCCTCCACGCACCGCCCGCCAAAGACGCACGGACGGATTGCCAGCCGACGCCGCTCAACAAGGAGAAAGCGACGCCGGCTGGCAAGCGTAAACAACACTTGGGTCAACGGGATTGGAGTCCCGTGCCACCCGTTGTCGATGGCACTACATGATGTGCATGGGAGCCCCCGCTGCTCCAATCAGAATTGTTTGAAACCCGGAGAATGCAGATGCCAAAGGCACTCATCACGCGAGGTGTCGATAGCGACAAACAGCGCTGACAGCTTCACGAAAGCGCCGGTTGCTACCGTGCCACGGGTGAAATGGAAACGAATGTTTGGCGGCTGCCTCGAGGCGGTGCGCACGATCGATCTGCCGTTACTGGTCGCGTTGTTTATCCTGATGGGCGCGGGCCTGGCGGTGCTGCACAGCGT
>NZ_JBFRFE010000908.1:0-1134 GCF_052114665.1 Stenotrophomonas sp. 2YAF22
GTGCATCCGGGGCCGCCATTGTAAGCCCGCCGGGGCGCAGCGGCCGGCAACGCAGGTGCGCGGCCGGCCGGGTGCGCTGATCTGTCACAGGGGTCAGCGGTTGACGACGGTGTCCTTGCCGCAGTCGTCCACATCGCTCTGGTCCATCGTGGCGTAGGGCTTGAACGCCGGCAGCGAGGCGGCCAGGGCCTGCTGGCTGGCCAGCATGGCCGGCATGCGGTCGCAGATGCGCTTGGCCTGCGCCTCGATCTTGGCGGCCTCGGCGTTGATCCGTTTCTCGATGCCTTCGCTGTCACCGCTGAAGATGCCCTTCAGTGCTTCACCGGCGGCGTTGGCGCCGAGCTTTGCGCCTGCCAGGCCGACATCCATGCCGTCCATCGCCACCGCCACCACGTGGCTGCGGTAATCAAGCAGCTGGCGACGCTGGCCATCGTCCAGCGCCACCTGCTTGCCACCGATCAGCAGCTGTCCCTGCGGGGTGATCTCCGCGCGCGGCTGGTTGTCGGCCGAGATCTTGATGTTGCCTTCGGCGATTTCCCTGCGGGCGTCATCCATCGCTTCCTTGACGGTCTGGCCGACGCCGCCCGCGGTCTCGGCCACCGCCTTGCCGGCGGTCTTGTCGGGGCTGGACGTGTCGCCACAGGCGATCAACGGCAGGCACAGCAGGGCAGCAGGCAGCAGGCGCAGCAGGTTCATGGCATTCCCCTCGTATCGGATGGTTGGGCGTTACTTGCCGCGCGGCAGGGTGATGGTGCCGGACACGTTGCGATGCTGGACATCGCCGCTGCCGCTGTGCTCGACGGTGAGGTTGCCGCGCACGCCGTCGACATCGATGTCGCCCGAGCCGTGGCTGCGCACGCGGACGTTGCCGCCGACCTGCTCGATATCGACGTTGCCGGAGCCGACCACGCCGACCTCGACGTTGCCCTGCACTTGCTTGAAGCCGATGTCGCCCGAACCGACGGTATCCAGCCGTGCGTTGCCACGCACGTCGGTCACCTTCAGGTCACCGGAGCCGACGGTGCCGACGCTGGCATCACCGCCGATGTTGCGGGCGTTGACGTCGCCCGAACCCAGCGAGAGCAGGTTGAACGATGCGGCACCATCGACGTCCAGGTCGCCCGAACCCACGGC
>NZ_JBFRFE010000909.1:0-1132 GCF_052114665.1 Stenotrophomonas sp. 2YAF22
CAGTGACTGGGTGCGCCCGGGCCTGATGCTGTACGGCGCCAATCCGCTGCCGGACAACAGTGAACTCACCGCGCGCCTGCGCCCGGTGATGACGATGCAGTCCAAGGTGTTCGCCGAGCGCTGGATCGAAGCTGGCGAGCCGGTCGGCTACGGTGCGCGCTTCGTGGCCAAGGCGCGCACACGCGTGGGCGTGGTCGCACTGGGCTATGCCGATGGTTATCCGCAGTTCGCGCCCAATGGCACCCCGGTGCTGATCGATGGCCAACCCGGTGGGCTGATCGGCCGCGTGTCGATGGACATGTTGACCGTGGACCTGACCGCGCATGCGCAGGCCGGCGTCGGCAGCGTGGTGGAACTGTGGGGTACGGCGCCGACCCTGTCCGAGCTGGCGCCGCGCTGCGGTGTCAGTGCCTACCAGCTGCCGTGCGGCGTCAAGCGCGTGGCACGCGTCTACCAGGATTGACCGGCTCAGGTAGCTGCCGACCCCCTGGTCGGCGCTGTGAACGCGTGTCGACCAAGGTCGACACCTACCGGATCGGATCAAACCCTGGTCGGCGCTGTGAATGCGTGTCGACCAAGGTCGACACCTACCGGGCAGCGGTAACGCGCGAGGTCAGCTGGCGCTTCACCCAATCATCGATCAGGCGCTTTTCATAGCGCAGCGGATCGGTATCGCTCCTCAGGCCGATGTTGTGCAGATAGCCGCTGTCGCTCAGGCGGGCGTCGCCTTCATCGATGATGCGCCCGCTGGCGTCCTTCAGTGTGTACTGCAGGGTGATCCGCGGCGGGTAGATGTCGCGCATGATCCGGATGTCGCTGCCGCGCGGGCCGTGCCAGGGCTCATAGTCGCCCGCGCGCTTGATATCGACCAGGGTCACGTCCAGCGTCTGCCCGGCCTGCAGGGGCTTGGCGGCGCTGGTCTGCACGTAGCTTGCCAGCTGCTGCACCCAGTCCCCGCGTTCGGCCTCGAAGCGGTTGGTGCTCTGGCGGATCTCGGTGAATTTCGCCGGATCATTCCACTGCACGCTGACCGGGCCATCGGCCTGCAGTGCGCGCGGCGCATCGGGCGCGGTTACCGTCCGCGGCGCGGCAGCCACGCTGCCCACGGCAAGCATGCCGGCCAGCAGCAGGG
>NZ_JBFRFE010000910.1:0-1131 GCF_052114665.1 Stenotrophomonas sp. 2YAF22
CGGCGGGTGAGAACAAGGGCGAGGCCGTACAGCGTCCGCCGGTGGTCACCATCATGGGCCACGTCGACCACGGCAAGACCTCGCTGCTGGATTACATCCGTCGCACCAAGGTCGCCACCGGCGAAGCCGGCGGCATCACCCAGCACATCGGTGCGTACCACGTTGAAACGCCGAAGGGCGTCATCAGCTTCCTGGATACCCCGGGCCACGCCGCGTTCACCTCGATGCGTGCCCGCGGTGCCAAGCTGACCGATATCGTGGTGCTGGTCGTGGCTGCCGATGACGGCGTCATGCCGCAGACCAAGGAAGCGATCCAGCACGCCCGTTCGGCGGGTGTGCCGCTGATCGTGGCGATCAACAAGATCGACAAGTCCGGTGCCGACCCGATGCGGGTCAAGAACGAGCTGCTCTCCGAGCAGGTCGTGGCCGAAGACTTCGGTGGCGACACCCAGATGGTGGAGATCTCGGCCAAGACCGGCCTGGGCATCGACGATCTGCTGGAAGCTGTTTCGGTCCAGGCTGAACTGCTGGAACTGAAGGCGGTCGACGAGGGTCGTGCCAACGGCGTGGTCATCGAATCCTCGCTGGACAAGGGGCGTGGCCCGATCGCCACGGTGCTGGTGCAGCAGGGCCGCCTGAAGAAGGGCGATTACCTGGTGTGCGGTATCCAGTACGGCCGCGTGCGTGCGCTGTTCGACGAAACCGGCAAGCAGCCGGAGTTCGCTGGACCGTCCATTCCGGTGCAGGTCCTGGGCCTGTCCGGCGTGCCGGAAGCCGGTGACGACTTCGTCGTCGTCGACGACGAGCGTCTGGCCAAGGACGTTGCCCAGCAGCGTGAGACCAAGCGCCGCGAGTCGCGCCTGGTCGCCACCGCTGGCAGCCGCATGGAAGACATCATGGCGACCTTGGGCAAGGGCGAGGGCCAGCAGGTCCTCAACCTGGTCATCAAGGCCGACGTGCAGGGTTCGGTGCAGGCGTTGAGCCAGGCGCTGGTGGCGCTGTCCAATGACGACATCCGCATCAACGTGATCCACTCCGGCGTGGGCGGCATCACCGAGTCGGACGCCAATTCGGCCGCCGCTTCGAAGGCCACCGTCATCGGCTTCAACGTGCGTGCGGATGCTTCGGCCC
>NZ_JBFRFE010000911.1:0-1129 GCF_052114665.1 Stenotrophomonas sp. 2YAF22
GGCCTGTGCCGTCAGGCCCTGACGGCGCCGTTGATCCTGACCGTGGAAGCGCTGGAGCAGACCCTGCTGCATGACGCCGACCATGCCCGCAACCCGCAACAGCAAGCCGATCTGCTGGGCCAACGCGGCCAGCTGCATGCGTTCGCCGGCCACTTCAGCGATCGTATGCTCGATGCGCTGGCCGATGCGCTTGTGCGGCTGCGTGAACCGATCACCCCGGTCGTGGCTGCCGCCACACCACCGCCCTTGCCCGGCATGCTGGGGTTGACCCTGGTGGCCGAGCATGAAGTCGACCGCGACCTGCTGCTGACCGAAATGGTGCGCCGGGAAACCCTGCGCTCGGCCAACGCCTTGAACCTGCTGGGCCAGCGTCTGGGTGTTGTTGCCGGCGCACCAGCCTTTGAAGCCGACACCCTGCCCTTGGCACCGCAGGCCCTGTGCGCGATGGTGCGCAAGCTGGCCGAACAGGATGCCCTCAGCGCCGACGTGCAGATGGCGCTGTACCGCAGCTTCGAGCGGCAGGTGCTGGAGCGGCTGGGCGATGTGCTCGACCGTGCCAATGCGCTGCTGGCGCAGCACGGGATCCTGCCAGGCCTGGTCTACACCCCGTACCTGGCCCGTTCCTCAAGCACCCGCCGGATCATCACCCAGTCGGTCGGCAGCGGCCGCAGTGGACGCCCGTCACCGCGCGTGCCCACCCCGATGACCGGCTGGGGTGGGTCGGCACCGGCCGGCTCATGGTCGACGTTGATGCAGGACGCCTTCGCCGATGCGGATGCGCCCGGTGCGTCGGCCGGCATGACGGTACCGGCCAGCAGCGTGCTGCACGAGATGCTGCAACAGGCGCGGCAGACCCCGCAGCCAGCGGCGAATCCGGCGGCCCTGCCCAGTGCAGCGGTTGATGCCGTGCTGGCACGCCTGCAGGGGCAGGCCAGCGCCGCCAGCGCCATGACCGATCTGCAGGCGGCCGTGGTGGCCCAGCTGCGCAGCGAACATGGCGCGCAGGCAAGCCTTGGCAGCCACGACCGCGACAATCTCGATCTGCTGCGCCTGCTGCTGCAGCAGGTTCAGCAGCAGCAACGGCCGGACCCGGTGCCGGCCGCCCTGCTCGCGCGCCTGCAGGTTCCTC
>NZ_JBFRFE010000912.1:0-1127 GCF_052114665.1 Stenotrophomonas sp. 2YAF22
GGTTACTGCTGGCAGCCTGCGGGTGCCGCTGGCGCCATGAACGACGATGCCATCATCGACCTGCAGGGCGTGCAGTTCGGCTACGCGGGCCGTGCGGTGCTGGACATCGCACAGCTGCAGGTGCGCGCAGGCAGCAGCGTGCTGCTGCGCGGGACCAGCGGCTCGGGCAAGAGCACGCTGCTGGGCCTGCTGGCGGGCATTCTGCTGCCGGCCAGCGGCAGCATCCGGGTTGCCGGCCATCGGGTGAACACGCTCGGTGCCGCCGCGCGCGATCATTTCCGTGCCGAGCAGCTGGGCGTGATCTTCCAGCAGTTCAACCTGCTGCCGTTCCTGAGCGTGCGCAACAACATCGCCCTGGGCGTGCGCTTTTCGCCATTGCGCAACGCGCGCATTGAAGGTGGGCTGGACGCGGAAATCGCGCGTCTGCTGCGTGCGCTGCAGCTCGATCCGGCACTGATGCCGCGCGCGGCAGGCACGCTCAGCGTCGGCCAGCAGCAGCGCGTTGCCGCTGCCCGTGCCCTGATCGGTCGCCCGGCGGTACTGCTGGCCGACGAACCGACCTCGGCGCTGGATCCCGAAGCGGCCACGGCGTTCGTGCAGCTGATGTCCGCGCAGTGCCGCGCCGCTGGCACCACCGCGCTGGTGGTCAGCCACGATGACCGCCTGCAGCCGTTGTTCGACCAGGTGTTGTCGCTGGGTGATCTGAACCGGGCAGGGGGTGCACATGTTTGAGTTGGCTTGGGCCAGCCTGCGCAGCCGCGCCTTGAGCGTGAGCCTGACCGTGCTGGTCATCACCCTGAGCGTGGTCCTGCTGCTGGGCGTGGAACGCATCCGCACGCAGGCCCACGAAGGCTTTGCCAGCACCGTCTCGGGTACGGACCTGATCGTCGGCGCACGCTCGGGGCCGGTGAACCTGCTGCTGTACTCGGTCTTCCACATCGGCGACCCGACCAACAACGTGTCCTGGCAGTCCTACCAGGAACTGTCCACGCTGCCGCAGGTGAAATGGGCGGTGCCGCTGTCGCTGGGCGATTCCTGGCGTGGCTATCGGGTGATCGGCACCACCGCCGGCTATTTCGAACATTACCGGCATGGCGCAGGGCATGCGCTGGCATTCGCGCAGGGCC
>NZ_JBFRFE010000913.1:0-1120 GCF_052114665.1 Stenotrophomonas sp. 2YAF22
TCCGATGACTGTTCGAAACAGGCGATGGCTCGGCAGCTTGGTCGTATCCGCGGCGTTGTTGGCGGCAGGCTGCGCCAGCGAGAAGGCCGCAACGAAGGATCTGGGGGCGGAGATCGATGAGATCGCCGCAGCGCTGATCCAGCAGCCGCTGCTTCATTCGACCTCGATCGGCGTCGTGTACCGGGGCGAGGAATTCGTCCGTCATCGCGGCGACATGGAAACCGGCAAGCCTGGCCCTCCAACCGATGCGACCCTTTACGAGATCGGCTCGTTGAGCAAGACCCTGGCCGGCACCCTGATGGCCAATGCCGTTCTGGAACACAAGGTCAGTCTGGACGACGACGTCCGACAGTACCTGCAGGGGGACTATCCGAACCTGCAGTACAAGGGCGAGCCCATCCGCATCCGCCATCTGCTGTCGCACACCAGCGGCCTGCCGAACATGCTGCCGGAACGCGCGAACACGGTGTTGGAGGACTTCACCGATCATCGTACGCCCAGCGAACTCAACACCCTCTATGCGCACTACGGCAAGGCTGACTTCTTCAAGGATCTGCACGCCGTCGAGATTGACCGGGCACCCGGCAAGGACTACGCCTACTCCAGTGCCGGAACGGAACTGACAGCGCATATCCTGGAAACCGTCTACAACAGCGACTACGAGTCGCTGTTACGCGGATTCCTTGGCGATTCCGCGGCGATGACGGGTCTCAGAATCAGAATCAGACTCAGCGACAGCGAAGCGTCCCGGCTTGCGGTCGGCTATCACAGCGACAACCCGATACCGACCACGCCGATGCCACAGTTGCCGTGGGGCGCCTCCGGGAACGTGAAGGCAACTGTCCCGGAAATGGTGAAGTACCTCAGGTTCCAGCTGGCCAACGGGCCGGTGGTAAAGGAGTCGCATCGCCCTCTGGTCACGTTCGATTCGGAGTTCAGCATCGGCTACTTCTGGAACATCGTTTCCGGTGACCGGCTGAAGGGCGTCTACCATGCGCATCATGGTGGCGTACCGCGGTCGCAGTGCTACATCTACATCGTGCCCAAGTACGATCTTGGCATCTTCATCATGACCAACCAGAGCGGCGACCAGACGGCGCGCGCCATGGAGGCTGCGATC
>NZ_JBFRFE010000914.1:0-1118 GCF_052114665.1 Stenotrophomonas sp. 2YAF22
GAAGTGCACCTGCGTTCGGCGCAGTACGCCAAGCGCCCGAACCGGAAATTCGTATTCGCGCGTGCTGGCCGAAACGAATTTCCGGTTCGGGCGCTTGGCGTACTGCGCCGAACGCAGGTGCACTTCCGCCGCCAGCCGCGCCATTTCAGCATCGCGCTGTTCGCGCGCGGTCATCGGAGCATCCGGTGTTGGTTGCAGCGGGGTAGGGCGCGACTGCGCCACGGCCACGGTGTCCTGGCCATTGCGGCTGCTGACCACCCGCGCCTGCGGTGGTGGCACTGGTGCTGCCGACTGTTGCTGCTGGGGTACCGGACTGATGCCGGACTGGGCCTGCGGCACGATGCCGGCCTGGTTGTCGCGGGGGCGCTGCGCACGATCGTGCTCGCCACCGCCTTCCTGGCTGGCGGCAGCCAGGAAATCGGCCTGCTTCGGGGTCAGCGCGGTGCGGGTCTGGCTGAAGATCACTTCCAGGGTCGGCACCAGTGGCGCGTCGCCTTTCACGGCAAAGCCGACCCCGAGGATCAGCAGGGCGTGCACCAGCACCGACAGGGCGATGGTGGCGCCCAGCCGCTGCGCTTCGCGCGGCGGCGGGGCGAGGACGGCAGGTGCGGCATCCATCAGTGCAGATCGGCCTCGATCGCGTCGAACAGGGTGCCGGCGATGTTCAGGCCGTACTGCGCGTCCAGCTCGCGCACGCAGGTCGGGCTGGTCACGTTGACCTCGGTCAGGTAGTCGCCGATGACGTCCAGGCCGACGAAACGCATGCCGCGACGCTTCATTTCCGGGCCGACCTGGGCGGCGATCCAGCGGTCGCGTTCGCTCAGCGGACGGCCTTCGCCGCGGCCACCGGCGGCCAGGTTGCCGCGGAACTCATCGCCCTGCGGAATGCGCGCCAGGCAGTAATCGACCGGCTCGCCATCGACCAGCAGGATGCGCTTGTCGCCGGCGGTGATGTCGGGAATGAACTTCTGGGCCAAGGCGAGCTTGCGGCCGCCGTCGGTCAGCGTTTCCAGGATCACGTTCAGGTTGGGGTCGCCCTGGCCGCTGCGGAAGATCGAGCGGCCGCCCATGCCATCCAGCGGCTTCAGTACCGCCTGGCCGTGTTCCAGTGCGAAGGC
>NZ_JBFRFE010000915.1:0-1108 GCF_052114665.1 Stenotrophomonas sp. 2YAF22
GCGGGGTGTCCGCGGCATGGATGCCGCGGCCAAGCCCCCAAGGATGGGTTTACGGCGTCCCCGCAATCCGACACCGCCCCGCCCAACCCACAGAAAACCCAGAGCCGGCTGTTGCAGTTGCTTTCGCGGTTGCCTTGGCCTTGGCCGTTGCCTCTGCAGGTGCAGGGTGCAACCCTGCCGCCCCCCTCCTGCGGTAGGGTGAGGCGATGCCGCGCTGCAGCTTGGCTGCGCTGCATATTTGATTACACTTGAAACTTGTTTGCCCACGACTCCGGACACCCACCATGAAGCTTGGTTCCTTGAAGGAAGGCGGCCGCGACGGCACGCTGATCGTCGTCTCGCGTGACCTGCGCCACGGCGTGCGCGCCACCGGCATCGCCGCCACCCTGCAGTTGGCCCTGGAGGACTGGAGCCATCTGGCCCCGCGTCTGAATGCGCTGTATGAGTCGCTCAATGCCGGTGACGCCGATGGCGTGTTCGATCTGGACCCGCAGGCCCTGGCCGCGCCGATGCCGCGCGCCTATGAATTCGTTGATGGCAGCGCCTACCTGCCGCACGTCGAGCGCGTACGTCGCGCCCGCGGCGCCGAGGTGCCGGAGAGCTTCTACAGTGATCCGCTGATGTACCAGGCCACCAGCGCCGGTTTCCATGGCCCGCGCGATTCGGTCAAGGTGGTCAGCGAGGAGTACGGCATCGACCTGGAAGCAGAGATCGTGGTGATCACCGACGACGTACCGATGGCCGCCACCCCGGAGCAGGCCGCCGGCCACATCCAGCTGATCGGCCTGGTCAACGACGTCTCGCTGCGCAACCTGATCCCGGGCGAACTGGCCAAGGGCTTCGGCTTCCTGCAGTCCAAGCCGCGCTCGGCGTTGTCGCCGGTGTTCGTCACTCCCGACGAGCTGGGCGCTGCCTGGCAGGACAGCAAGGTGCACCTGCCGCTGCTGACCCACATCAACGGGACGTGGTTCGGTGCGCCGGAAGCGGGTGTCGACATGCAGTTCAACTTCGCCCAGCTGGTCGCGCACGCRGCGAAGACGCGGCCGCTCAGTGCCGGCACCATCGTCGGCTCGGGCACCATCGCCAACGAAGACACCAGCAAGGGTGC
>NZ_JBFRFE010000916.1:0-1085 GCF_052114665.1 Stenotrophomonas sp. 2YAF22
GGCAATGCCTGATGGATTGACGGAGTTGCCGGCCAGCGGCCGGCACCACCCTTCAACCATTCAGCAGCCAACACGCTGTCATGGCGCATCCGCGTTAACATGCGGGTTTTCCCCCGCAGGATCGCCCCGCATGAACTCGCGCAGCCCCCTTACCGTCGCCCTGATCCAGGAGCGCAACCACGGTGATGCCGCCGCCAACCTGGCGGTGATCGAAGCGCGTGTTGCCGACGCCGCGGCACAGGGCGCGAAGCTGGTGCTGCTGCAGGAACTGCACAACGGTCCCTACTTCTGCCAGCACGAATCGGTCGATGAATTCGACCTGGCCGAGCCGATTCCGGGACCGAGCACCGAGCGCCTGGGCGCGCTGGCGAAGAAGCATGGCGTGGTGCTGGTCGGCTCGCTGTTCGAGCGCCGCGCTGCCGGTCTGTACCACAACACTGCCGTGGTCTTCGAGAAGGACGGCACCTTGCTGGGCAAGTACCGCAAGATGCACATTCCGGATGACCCGGGCTTCTACGAAAAGTTCTATTTCACCCCGGGCGACATCGGGTTCAAGCCGATCGACACCTCCGTGGGCCGCCTCGGCGTGCTGGTGTGCTGGGACCAGTGGTACCCGGAAGCGGCGCGCTTGATGGCGCTGGCCGGTGCTGAGCTGCTGCTGTACCCCACCGCGATCGGCTGGGACCCGGATGATGTGCAGGACGAGAAGACCCGCCAGCGCGATGCCTGGGTACTGAGCCACCGTGGCCATGCCGTAGCCAATGGCGTGCCAGTGCTCAGCTGCAACCGCGTCGGCCACGAGGCTTCGCCGCTGGGCGCCTCGGGCATCCAGTTCTGGGGCAACAGCCACGTGCTGGGCCCGCAGGGCGAGTTCCTGGCCGAAGCCGGCACCGACGCGACCATCCTGATGTGCGAGGTCGACCTGCAGCGCAGCGAACACGTGCGCCGCATCTGGCCGTTCCTGCGTGACCGTCGCATCGACGCCTACGGCGACCTGCTCAAGCGCTACATCGACTGACCCGGAGCCCGCGCATGGCCGTACTCATCCGTGATGCCGGCCCTGCCGACATCGCTGCGATCACCGC
>NZ_JBFRFE010000917.1:0-1085 GCF_052114665.1 Stenotrophomonas sp. 2YAF22
CCCATGCGGCAGCCGTGCTTGGGCGCGATGCCCTGCGCCTCCAGGCTTTCCAGCAGCGAGCGGCCACGCGGCACGATCAGCCGCCGGCCGCTGCGGGCCAGGGTCAATGCGACCTCACCCAGGCTGTCGGCATCACTGAGTGCCGCAGGCGGCGTAAAGGCTTCAGCCTGGAAGCCGGCCACCTGCTGCGCCAGCCGCGTGCGCGCAGCGGCAACGAAGCCATCCGGGCCACAGGCCAGCACATGGCGCTGCGCCAGCGGGGTGTCGTCACCGGCAACGGCCAACGTGTGGCTGTCGATGCGCGCGGCCGGCACCTCGCCTTCGCGGGTGGTCAGCAGATGCACGCGCAGGTTCGGGTTCGCTGCGGCCAGCGCCTGCAACTCATCACGGAACTGGAACGCCGCGGCGCTGCGCTCCCAGTAGAACAGGTCGACCGGCGCCGCCAGCGGGCGCTGGCAGGCGTCGCGCAGCAGGCTGCGCATGGGCGTGATGCCGCTGCCGGCCGCCAGCAGAAGTACCGGCGCTGCGGCGGGCATGTGGAAATCACCGAAGGCCGCATCCAGCCGGAACAGGTCGCCTGGCTTGGCATGCGCTACGAGATGCTGGCTGACCTTGCCGCCTTCCACCGCCTTGACGGTAATGGCCAGCTCACGACGGCCCAGGCGGGTCGGGCTGTAGCTGCGGCGCAATACACGCCCCTCAAGCTCGACGCCCAGGGTGACGTGCTGGCCGGCGCGCATCCCGGCCCAGTGCCGGTTGCAGCGCAGGACCAGGGTGGCGGCGCCCTCGCCGGCCGGCTCGCGCCGCACCAGGCGGGCCATCGGCTCACGCAGGGTCCACAACGGATTCAGCTGGCCCGCCCAGAAGTCGAACAGCGACGGCGACAGCCAGCGGTACGGGGAAAACAGGGAAGGACGGACGACAGCGCTCATGGATGCACTATACGGCCGCACACACAGCTGTGTATACATGTGTATATTGCACCGGATTGGGTATGATTCAGCCTTGCCCCTCCGGAAGTACCATGGCCGCCGCCACCGTTCTGTCTCCGCCTGAAGATGCCAGCAGCCCGGCCCGCCGTACGG
>NZ_JBFRFE010000918.1:0-1085 GCF_052114665.1 Stenotrophomonas sp. 2YAF22
CATCGCGTTCTGGCTGCTGTCGAAGGTAGACACGTCGAACAGCGGCATGCCGAACTCGACCGCGTTGGCGGCCGCCAGCTGCGCAGCGCCGACAACTTTGTTCTGCGCGAACCAGGTTGGCAGCGGCTGACGCGCGCCAGTGGCCTTGGCCATTGCGTCGCGGGCGGCGGCCTCATCCAGCGCGCCGTCCTGGACCAAGCGGCGGGCCAGGCCGGTGATGCCGACCAGGTTGGCGTTAACAATCGTGTTCATCTGTGCACTCCTACTCCCCTGCGCAGACTACCTCACACGCCGCCAACCCGGAACCATCAAATGCATCAACCGTGCGGGCAAGCCTTTGGGGCCACTTCCACCGGGGCACTGGTCTTGCAGCCCCAATTCCCGGTGTTCGCTACATAGGTAATTGTGATCGTTGCGGACTTCACTTTTTCGTTCACGCCCACAGCCTTCATCGTCGCAACGATGACACAAGGCACGGCTGGAGCCGCCTCTATGTTCTCCACATACTTTCCGGTTACCACTGCATTGGCCGGCAAAACGCAGGAAGATGCACCATTGGCATTGATGAACTGCTCCGCAACTGGAGCCTTCAGTCCTCCCAACATTGTCACAGCCTCGACAAGCTGGGTACGCGCCGTGTAGTCGTTATATTGCGGAATAGCAATAGCTGCGAGGATCGCAATGATGGCCACCACGACCATCAGCTCAATGAGCGTAAAACCAGACTGTCTGTTCATTCGAGCGCTCCCCAACGCGCGGATAAGAGTTGGCAAAAGACAAGATCCATGCCAAAAAAAAGCCCCGGCAATACCGGGGCTCTTTTGATTCAAAACGCCAATCAGCTACCCGAAGCAGCGGTGGTGCAGGCCTTCGGCTGGACTTCCGAGTCTGCCGAAGTAGCACAGGTCCACGCACCAGTTGCCGGGGCGAAAGTCAACACCACATTCTTGCCAGAAGCCTTGGCGTTGACGCCTGCAGTCTTCATCGTCGCAGTGATGGCGCAATTGTTGCCAGACTTCGCAACTTCGACAGAAGTAACGTACTTACCGCTGGAAACGGTATTCGCCGGCTTCGCACATGATGCG
>NZ_JBFRFE010000919.1:0-1084 GCF_052114665.1 Stenotrophomonas sp. 2YAF22
GCCGTGGTGGATCGCCAGTGCGCAGCGCGGCAACAACGCTTCATGCGGGGTCGGGCCGATCACCCGTACCGAGTCGGGCAGCGTCATGTCGGGCACGCCGACCCAACCGGGAAACAGCAGCACGCGGCGTGGCGCCAGCGCCGACAACAGCGCCGGCAGCACACGTTCGCGCTCGAAGCCGGTCATGCTGCCGAAGCCCAGATAGACCGGCGGCGGTCCTGCATCGAGGAAAGCCTGCAGTTCGCACGACGGATGCCACGGCGCAGCAGGGGCCGACCATTGGCCGCACACGAGGTGGTCGGCCGGCCAGTCCGAAGGCGGTGGCAGCAGCTGTGGCGAGATGCCATACAGCATCGGCAGGCCAGCCCAGAGGGAACGTCGTGGTGGCTGCCCGGCGTGCTGGCGGGCCGTGTTGATCGGGCCGCGGAACTGTCGCCAGATCAGGCCGTTGACCAGGCCATAACTGGCCCGGTTCAACCAGCCCGGCGAGCGCCCGGGCGGCAGGAAGGGCGAGCGGAACGCGCGCGTCGGCGTCAGCGGAATCATGCCGGCGCCGATCACCGGAAGACCACGACATTCGCCGACGCTCATGCCGACGAACGCAGCCAGGCCACCGGTCAGGATCGCATCGCAGTCGTCGGCTGCAGCATCGGCCTGGCGCATCCAACCGGCGACGTGTTGCAGCGCCATCCGTGCCAGCCCGGTGCTGGCGGCGGCAACGCCATTGCCGCGTGAGACCAGCGCCACCACTTCGTCGTGGATGTCGCCTTCCAGCGCGGCGTGCGGGACGCCCAGGGCCTTCGCGCTGTCGAGGGTGCCGCCGTCGGCCAGCAGCATGACCTCGTGACCGGCCGCGATCAGCCCATGGCAGAGCATGACCAGCGGGCGCGTATCGCCTTCGGTGCCGTAGGTGAGGGCCAGCAGTCGCATTGGAGCCTCCGCAGTGAATCACCAGTATGCCGACATCGCTGTGTTCGTCCGCGCTCCTGCCGACGCACCGCGTGGGACAATCCCGCCTCATCTGCCCCCGCCGCACGGGGCGCGCGCAACAGGATCCAGCACCGCATGACCGCACTGCCATCCC
>NZ_JBFRFE010000920.1:0-1084 GCF_052114665.1 Stenotrophomonas sp. 2YAF22
CAGCCACGCCGACTGCGCGCGACTGGCTGGCCCACCACGGTTTCGACCCGCTGATGGGTGCCCGCCCGATGGCGCGGGTGCTGCAGGACAAGGTGAAGCGCCCGCTGGCCGACGAACTGCTGTTCGGCAAGCTGGTCAACGGCGGCAAGGTCAGCATCGACGTGCGCAACGACGAGCTGGTTGTCGAGGCGCAGGCCGAGCCTGAGCGGCTGTTGCCGGCCACGGTTGAGTAAGCGCCTGTCGGGCATTGCCCGGCGACGGAAGCAACGACAGGGCGGCTCAGGCCGCCCTTGTCGTGTCAGCCCTTCAGCGGCTGCGCTGGCGGGCCATGCGCTTGAAGGCGGCGGCGTCCAGTGGCTCGATACGCTCGACCGTGCAGTTGGCGCGGTCGGTCTTCAGCTCGCTGCGTGAGTCGCCGCATAGCTGGTTGCTCTCGCCCTGGGTTTCAAACGCCAGCCGGCGCGAGGTCACTGCGTTGTTGCAGGAGGTTTTGAACACAACGCGATAGTGCTGGTCACCATTGCGCAGCAGCACATCACGATCGGCGCCGGCGCGGACGATCTGCTGGTCTTCGCTCAGGGCAATGCAGCTGTCACCGGCGCTTGCCGACGGCGTGTCGGCGGCCTGGGCGGCGGGTGCGATCAGGGCGGCAGTGCTGAGTACCAGGGCGGCGAAGCCAGCGGGCAGGGAGGTCACGTTCATGGCAGGGGCAGGGGGTGGCGATCCGGACTGGATCGGATGCCACGATGCCGCCACAGCTGCGAATGCGAATCTGCCGCAAGCATGGCTGACCGATGTCACGGTGCATTCGGTCAGGGTGTCGTCCGGCAGGGCCGGATTGCAGGCATGACAAAAGGCCAGCGTCCAGGGCTGGCCTTGTCGGGGTGGCGCAACGCGCCAGCCGCTTACTTCATTCGGTAGGTGATACGACCCTTGGTCAGGTCGTACGGGGTCATTTCAACCTTGACCCGGTCACCGGTGAGGATGCGGATGTAGTTCTTGCGCATGCGGCCGGAGATGTGGGCGATGATTTCGTGCCCATTTTCCAGACGAACGCGGAAAGTGGTGTTCGGCAGCGTCTCGC
>NZ_JBFRFE010000921.1:0-1079 GCF_052114665.1 Stenotrophomonas sp. 2YAF22
ATTTGTGCGTTGCGAGACCCATCATGATAGGCCAAACAACCCCCACTCCCGACGCCGAAGCTGAAGCCCCGCTGGTTCCCCCGGTCCCTGTGCCCGTGGAACAACCAGAGGTGGAAGAAGAATTCGGTGGCCGCGGCGGACTCGATCCGGTGCGGTATGGCGATTGGGAAAAAAACGGACGCTGCATCGATTTTTGATCAGCATTGAGCCAACGCGGCCTTATGCCGCCCAGCCGAGACAACGAGCCCAGCGAATGGCGACCAGACAACGTCCCCTTTCTCCGCACCTTCAGGTGTATCGCTGGCAGATTCAGATGGCCACCTCGATCCTGCATCGAGCCACTGGCGTCTTTCTGTCTGTTGGTGCCCTCATCATCGCCGGAGGCCTGTTGGCTCTGATGATGGGGCCCGAATCCTGGAACTGCTTCACCGGCCATGCCGGGGCCTGGTATGGCCGCGTGTTCCTGTTCGCGTGGACATGGTCGTTCGCCTATCACCTGTGCAATGGCATCCGCCATATCGTGCAGGACTTCGCGATCGGATTCCGCATTGCCACCTTCATCCGCAGCAGCTGGATGTCGGTGATCGGCAGCCTGCTGATCACCCTGGCGGTGTGGGCCTATGTGCTCTTCGGAGGTGCCGCATGAGCAAGTTCCGTACCCCGTTGAAGGGCGTGCGCGGTCTGGGCTCGGCCAAGACCGGCACCGAGCACTTCGTGCATCAGCGCCTGACCGCCGCCGCGCTGGTGGTGCTGGGCATCTGGTTCCTGGTGTTCGTGCTGGGCCTGCTGGGCTCGGATTACGTGACCGCCACCGCCGCGATCGCCAAGCCGTGGAACGCCGTTCCGCTGATCGGCCTGCTGATCGCCATGTTCTGGCATGCCCAGCTCGGCCTGCAGGTCGTGCTGGAGGACTACATCCACGAATCGCTGCTGGCCCTGGTGCTGCAGACCGCGGTGAAGTTCGTTGCCGTGCTCGGCATGATCGTCAGTGTGTTTGCGGTGGGCCGCATCGCCCTCGGCGTTGCCTGAGCCCAGGCGCCAAGACAGGAATCCAGACTAGATGTCCGCTTACAAGATGG
>NZ_JBFRFE010000922.1:0-1073 GCF_052114665.1 Stenotrophomonas sp. 2YAF22
GCAATCTCACAAACCCCGACACTTGGTAGTGCCGGCCGCTGGCCGGCAACTTCATGAACCTCCGGACGCACCGCCTGGTTGCCGGCCAGCGGCCGGCACTACCAGATCGACCACGCGTAGGGATACTCGCCAATCTCCCTGGCCAGGCCCGCCCGAATGGGATTGCCCAGGATATACAGAGCCTGGCGATGCAACGATTCCTCTGCCCTGACCGCATGATCGAAGTACCCGGGCTGCCAGACCACCCCACGATGACCGGTCAGCCGATTCAAGGCCAACGCGCTGGATGACTTGAACCGACGGGCGATGCCCGCCAGCTCCGACGCACGCAGTTGCAACATCCAATGCACATGATCCGGCATCACCACCCAGGCAAGCGACTGAACAAGGCCTCGTCGCTCGAGGTCCTGAAACTGGCTGGCTACACAGCCTGCGGTGGCATCACATTCAAAGCGTCGGCGGCGCTGGTACGTTGTTGTGGTCAGCACGTAGACCTGACCGATGATGGAACGCCGCCCATGGCGCAGGAGATCGCTGCTCATGGCCCATCGTGGATCAAGCGGCCATCATTGGCTGTCGGGGAACAGCGCGAGATTCCATGAGGATCCTCCTGCCGATTGGCTGAGGTTGCCGGCCAGCGGCCGGCACTACCCGACAGGAAAATCCCGCGCCGCTAACCCTTGGTAGTGCCGGCCGCTGGCCGGCAACTCATGAACCCCGCCCGGCGGTGTCCCAGACCCCGTCACCCGCGCAGCGTAGCGCCACCGTCCACGTACAGGTCACTCATCGCCACGTGCCCGGCCTGCTCGGACAGCAGGAACATCACCGCCTGCGCGATGTCCTCCGGCGTGGCCAGCTTGCGCAAGGGAATGCCCGCTTTGTAGGTCACGGGATTGCCAGCGATCACCCGTGCCGCGCCCTGCTCGTCTTCCCACATGCCGGTCTGCATCGGGGTCAGCGTGGAGCCCGGCGCAACGATATTGCAGCGGATGCCCAGCGGCGCCAGCTCCAGGCCCAGGCAGCGGGTGAACATCGTCGCCGCCGCCTTCGAGGCAGCATAGGCGGCCATGCCA
>NZ_JBFRFE010000923.1:0-1063 GCF_052114665.1 Stenotrophomonas sp. 2YAF22
GACCTGACCTGCACGATCTCGGGCGGTGCAGGCGCCATCGGCACCACCAACATCACCGTGCCGATGGACCCGGTCCAGGCCAACCAGCTGGCAGCTGCCGGTGATATCGCGGGCCTGCATCCGTTCCAGCTGGTCATCGGCGGCCCGGGCCAGGGTACCTGCCAGAACGGCAAGATCGCCGAGCTGTACTTCGACCCGACCGCGGGCCAGGTGGACGCGGGCAACGGCAACCTGCGCAACCAGGAAGCCAATGCGCCGGCCGTCAACACGCAGATCCAGGTGCTGTACAAGAACGCCGTGGTCGACCTGCGCGATCCGTCCTTCAAGACCGATCCGGTAACCATCGCCAACAACACCGCCGTGATCGACATGGCCAGCCAGTACGTCGCCGTCAATGGCGCTGCTGCGCCCGGCTTCGTGCAGTCGTACGTCAACTACAAGGTTGTCTACAACTGATGCCGCGCGGGGCCGTCGGCGCACGCCGGCGGCCCTGTGGCCGGCCTCATCCATGAGGTGATCCATGCTTTCCTTCAACCGCATGCTCTGTGCTGGCGTCCTCGCCATCGGCACATTGTTCGCCCAGGCTGCCGACGCATCGGTGGTGATTGGTGGCACCCGCGTGGTCTATCCCGCGCAGGACAAGGAAGTCACGCTCAAATTCATGAACGAAGGCGAGCGCGCCACGCTGGTCCAGGTATGGCTGGATGATGGTGACGAACAGTCCACGCCGGACAGCGCCAAAGCGCCGTTCGCGGTCGCGCCACCGGTGTTCCGCCTGGACCCGAATAAGCAGCAGACTGCTCGCATCCTGTTCACCGGCGCCACGCTGCCAGCCGATCGTGAAACGCTGTACTGGTTGAACATGCTCGAGATCCCACCGAAGACGGGCGGCAGCACGGCCAACATCCTTCAGTTCGCCTTCCGTACCCGCATCAAGGTCTTCTACCGCCCGCCAAACCTGGCTGGCGAGCCGGTGCTGGCGCACCAGAAGGTCCGTTGGTCGCTGCACTCCGCGTCCGGTGGACTGGTGCTGCGGGCGGACAACCCGACGCCCTACCACGTC
>NZ_JBFRFE010000924.1:0-1061 GCF_052114665.1 Stenotrophomonas sp. 2YAF22
GGCATTAGCCATGACCCAGCTCCTTCATCCATTGGTGGTAGTAGTGTTCGGTGGCTTCAGCGTGGCCTTCGGGGCTGAAACGCTTGGCGCTGCAGATCCACTCCCAGCCGGAACGACCCATCTGTCGGCGGCGTTCGGGATCGTCCACCAGCAGCCGCAGCGCGCCGGTGAGCGCGGAATTGTCGCCAAGCCGGGTGAGGATGGCATTGCTGCCTTCCACCAGCATTTCGGGCACACCGCCGACCCGATGCGACACGATCGGCAGGCCCGCCTGCGCCGCTTCCAGGAACACCGTGCCCGATGCTTCCTTGTGTGTGGCCAGGGCGAAGATGTCGAAGCCGGGCATCAGCTGGCTGGCATCGCTGCGGAAGCCCAGCAGATGAACCTGGCGCTGCAGATCGTGTTCGGCGCAGGTGGCCTGCAGGCGCTGCATCACGGCCTGGCCATCGCCGACCACCACCAGATGCAGGCGGGGGTTGGCCTTGCACAGCGGCACCATGGCCTGCAGCAGTTCGGCGTGGCCCTTGGGTTCGCGCAGCACTGCCACGCAGCCTACGACGATGTCCTGTTCCTCGAATCCGAGCTCGGCGCGCACGCGTGCGCGCGTCTCCTGCAACTGCTGCCAGGAGGGCTCATGCGTGGTGTCGGTTGGCGCAACCGCCATCGGCGGCACGATGCCGATGTGCTCGGCGGGAATTCCGCGGTCCGCCAGCAGTTGCTTGACGAAGTTGCTCACCGTGATGACCCGGTGGGGCAGGCCGGTGTAGGTCAGCAGCGAATTCACCGGGCTCATCAGGTGGCGCGAGCGCACCACCAGCGGTGTGCCGCCCAGGCGTGCGCCCGCGGCGGCAATCAATGCGTCGCGACGGCTGGTGGTGTTGACCACGTCGTAGCGCTCGCGGTGGACCAGCCGTGACACCGACCAGATGCCGCGCAGCAACCGGGCCATGCCACCCATCCGCAGCGTATGCACGGTGAAGCCATCGTCGCGGGCGCGCATGGCCAGGCGCGCGTCCGGTTGGCACAGCAGGGCGACATGATGGCCGCGCGCGCGCATCACC
>NZ_JBFRFE010000925.1:0-1060 GCF_052114665.1 Stenotrophomonas sp. 2YAF22
GGCCTATCATGATGGGTCTCGCAACGCACAAATTTTAGACCTCGTTCACGTGCCTGACAACCTTCCCCCTGCTTTCGTCGCATATCCGCGCCTGCCCGGCCATCAATTGCTGAGCCTGCAGGGCGTGGATGCAGTGGCTTTTGCCCATGCCCAGTTCAGCAGCGACGTGACCGCCCTGCCCCTGCTGCACTGGCAGTGGAGCGCGTGGCTGAGCGCCAAGGGCCGCACCCTGGCGGTGTTTCAGCTGCTGCGGCTGGCCGATGACCATGTGCTTCTGGTGCTCGCCGACGGCGATGCCGATGCGATTGCGTCGCAACTGCAGCGCTTCGTGTTCCGCCGCAAAGTGAAATTGCAGGTGCATGCGGACCTGGTGGTGGCCGGGGCCTTTACTGCGCCGGAAGCCGCTACCGGCGCTGCCATCGCACTGGCCGACAGCCACGGCTGGGAGCTGGATCTGGGCAGCGACGCACTTCCCCGCACGCTGCGCATCGGTCCGGTCGAGGCCTTCCCGGCCAGCGACGAAACCGGGGGCGCCGCCTTTGCTCTGGCCTGGCGCCAGGCCGACCTGCGCTTTGGCCTGCCACGATTGGTAGAGAGCCAGCGCGAGGTGTGGACCCCGCAGCAGCTGGGCCTGGACCGCCTCAACGGCTACAGCGTGAAGAAGGGCTGCTACCCCGGCCAGGAAATCGTCGCGCGCACCCATTTCCTCGGCAAGGCCAAGCGCGCGGTGCAGCTGCTGCATACCGCTGCACCTGCGCAGGCAGGCGATGGCGTGCAGCAGGACGGCGTCGCGCTCGGCACCCTGGCCAGCGTGGCCGGCGATCTGGCACTGGCTGTGCTGCCGCTGGAGACCGGCGACAGCGAACTGCAGGTGGGCGACGCGCCCGCGCAGCGGATGCCGCTGCTGGACGGCCTGGCGCGCTGAGGCGCCGATCCGGCATTTCATCCACGCATGGCGTGGATCTACTGGGGATCACGGTGGGTGCGGACCGTTGGTCCGCACGCCTTCGGCGAAGGAAGGTAGTGCCGGCCGCTGGCCGGCAACCACGCCGGGTTGAGG
>NZ_JBFRFE010000926.1:0-1058 GCF_052114665.1 Stenotrophomonas sp. 2YAF22
CCGATGACACCCACCTGCTGCGCATCCTGCGCCGCATCATCGCCCCGCTCGGCCGCCGCCTGGATGATTCCAATCCGATGGTCGATGCACGCCTGCCCAATGGTGGCCGCCTCAACGCGATCATCTCGCCATTGGCGGTGGACGGGCCGATGGTGTCCATCCGCAAGTTCCGCAAGGATCCGTTCACCCCCGACGAGCTGCTGGCCAAGGGCACCTTCGATGCGCCGATGCAGGCGCTGCTGAAGGCGATGGTGCTGGGCCGCTGCAACATCCTGGTGTCAGGTGGCACCAGCTCGGGCAAGACCTCGCTGCTCAATGCGCTGGCCAGCTATGTGCCGGCCAACGAACGCGTCATCACCGTGGAAGACACCGCCGAGCTCTCGCTCAACCACCCGCATGTGGTGCGCCTGGAGAGCCGCATCGGTGGCGCCGAAGGCCAGGGCGCGGTCAGCATCCGCGACCTGGTGCGCAACAGCCTGCGCATGCGCCCGGACCGCATCGTGGTCGGCGAGGTGCGTGGCGCCGAGGTGCTGGAGATGCTGCAGGCGATGAACACCGGCCATGACGGATCGATGGCCACCATCCACGCCAATTCGCCGCGCGACTGCCTGTACCGCATCGAGATGCTGGCCGGCTTCGCCGGTTTCCAGGGCAGCGAAGACAGCCTGCGCCGGCAGATCGCCAGTGCCATCGACTTCATCGTGCAGATCTCGCGCCTGGGCAGYGGCCGCCGGGTGCTGGTGTCCATCACTGAAATCACCGGCGTCAGCGACAACCTGATCACCACCCAGGAGATGTTCCGCCACGAAGTGCAGATCGATGGCAGCGGCAAGGAAATCGACCGTTGGATCGGCCTCGGGTTCCAGCCACATTCGCACAAGCTGGAGCCGTTCCGGCAGTTGCTGCGCGAATCCCTGTACGGAGACTTCTGAGCATGGGTACCGGCCTGCTGCTGGGTGTGCTGAGCATCGTGTCGGTGCTGCTGGCGCTGGCGGTGTGGCTGTGGGGGACGGCCAGCAGCCGCGAGCAGCGCCAGGCCTCGCTGCAGCATGCCGAGC
>NZ_JBFRFE010000927.1:0-1057 GCF_052114665.1 Stenotrophomonas sp. 2YAF22
GTCTACCTTCGACAGCAGCCAGAACGCGATGAGCCTGGTCAGCGAAGAATTGCTGCGCAAGCACAACGTGCTGCCGCTGTTCAAGCGCGGCAGCAAGCTGTTCGTCGGCACCAGCAACCCCACCCATTCTCTGGACGAGATCAAGTTCCACACCAATCTGGTGGTGGAACCGATTCTGGTGGACGAGGACCAGATCCGCCGCACGTTGGAGCAGTGGCACGCCAGCCACGACACCATCGGCGATGCCCTGGGCGGCGATGACGAGGGCATGGCCAACCTTGACATCGGCGGTGGCGACGATGAGATGGGCAACACCGACAGCGGCATCGACGCCAAGGGCGACGACACCCCGGTGGTCAAGTTCATCAACAAAGTACTGATCGACGCCATCCGCAAGGGCGCGTCGGACATCCACTTCGAGCCGTACGAAGACGACTACCGCGTGCGTCTGCGCATCGACGGCCTGCTGAAGATGGTCGCGCGCGCGCCGACCAAGCTCAACCAGCGTATCGCTGCACGCCTGAAGGTGATGGCGCAGCTGGATATCGCGGAAAAGCGCGTGCCGCAGGATGGCCGCATCAAGCTCAACCTGTCCAAGACCCGGCAGATCGACTTCCGTGTCAGCACGCTGCCCACCCTGTTCGGTGAGAAGGTGGTGCTGCGTATCCTCGATGGCAGCGCGGCGAAGCTTGGCATCGACAAGCTGGGTTATGAGCCAGAGCAGCAGAAGCTGTTCCTGGAGGCGATCCACAAGCCTTACGGCATGGTGCTGGTGACCGGCCCGACCGGTTCGGGCAAGACGGTGTCGCTGTATACCGCGCTGGGTATCCTCAACGATGAGACGCGTAATATTTCCACTGCCGAAGATCCGGTGGAAATCCGACTGCCCGGCGTCAACCAGGTGCAGCAGAACAACAAGCGCGGCATGACCTTTGCCGCGGCGCTGCGTTCGTTCCTGCGACAGGATCCGGACATCATCATGGTGGGCGAAATCCGCGATCTGGAAACGGCGGAAATTGCGATCAAGGCTGCGCAGACCGGTCACATGGTGCTGTCT
>NZ_JBFRFE010000928.1:0-1050 GCF_052114665.1 Stenotrophomonas sp. 2YAF22
GGCCTATGGCTGCCAGGGGCACGAGGTGACGGCGATCGAGCAGTTCATTCCGCGGTGAAGGCCGCTTCCAGGGTCGGAATGAACTGCTCGATCGCCGTCACCTCGTGCCCCTGGCAGCCATAGGCCTCGGCGTATTTGACGAAATCCGGATTGCCGAAGGTCATCCCGTAGTCGGCGAAACCATCCACCGCCTGCTTCCAGCGGATCATCCCGTAGGCGCCGTCGTTGAGGATCAGCACCACCAGGTTCAGGCCCAGCCGCCGCGCGGTCTCCAGCTCTTGGCTGTTCATCATGAAACCGCCATCGCCACACACCGCCAGCACGCGGCGCTGCGGGTACAGGATCGAGGCCATGATCGCCGACGGCAGCCCCGCGCCCATCGTTGCCAATGCGTTGTCCAGCAGCAGTGTATTGGCAACCTGGGTGCGGTAGTTGCGCGCGAACCAGATCTTGTACATGCCATTGTCCAGCGCCACGATGCCATCCGGCGGCATCACCTGGCGCACGTCATGCACCAGCCGCTGCGGCGTGAAACCGGCCTCTTCGGCGCGATCAGCGATGTGCTCCAGGATCGTCGCGCGCAACGGCAGCAGTGCAGCGGCGTTCTCCACCTTGCCCTCGATACGGTCGGCCAGCAGGGTCAGCGAGCGGCCGATATCGCCGATCACCTCCACCTGCGGGAAGTACACCTGCTCCACCGCGGCCTGCGAATAGCCAATGTGGATGACCGTGCGGCCACCCGGGCGCATCACGAAGGGCGGCTTCTCCGTCACCTCGTGGCCGATGGTCACGATCACGTCGGCCTGGTCGATGGCCATGTGCACGTAATCGCGCTCGCTCAGTGCCGCCGTGCCCATGTACAGGCCCGAGCCACCGGCCACCGCGCCCTTGCCCATCTGCGTGGTGACGAACGGGATGCCGGCGCGCAGCACGAAGGCCGACAGCGCTTCGCTGGACTGCGGCCGCGATGCTGCCGAGGCGATCACCAGCAGCGGCCGCTTTGCATCGCGGATGATCTGCGCCGCACGGTCCAGCGCCTCGGGACTGGCG
>NZ_JBFRFE010000929.1:0-1046 GCF_052114665.1 Stenotrophomonas sp. 2YAF22
GCATCGGACAGGGTGGGCGCGCGGAACGCGGTGCCGTACTTGCCACGGAACAGCAGGCTGTCGATCGGACGGAATTCCAGGCCGACGCTGTAGGTCGCCTTGTCGATGGTGTTGCCACCGATCTTGAAGGCGTCGTAGCGGCCGGAGCCGGTCACCGTCAGTGATTCCAGCAACGGCATGCGCAGTTCGCTGGTCACCGCGTAGCTGCTGCGATGGCCGGCGCCGGAAACCGCAGTGGTACCCCACACGCTGCCATCCACCAGCCGGGTATCGGGCGTGTAATCCCAGCCTTCGCTGCCGCCTTCAACCACCACAGCGAAGCCGGCGTCGCCGCCGGGCAGCTTGAACAGCGAACCATTGGTGACCTGCGCACGCAGCAGGTTCTGCCAGGTGCGGCTCTGGCTGTAGGTGTAGCCGGTGAAGCTCTGGAAATCACCGCTCGGCAATGGCGAGTAGAACGCTTCCCAGTCCGGGCTGTATATGTTGTACCCGGTGCTGGTGGTGCCCAGCACCGGCCCCAGCACGCGCTGCTCGAAGTAGTCGTTGATCGGATCGTTCCAGCGCACGAAGTTGCGCTCGGTCAACTTGTATTCGCCGCGGGTGAAGCTGGCACTGTAATCCCAGCTGCCGGCCGTGCCGCGGCCGCCGAGCGTGACCTGGTAAGCCTTGTTGCGATCGGTGTTCATGATGTCGCGATAGCCGCCGGCGCCGATGTCCTCCGGCGCGAACACGCGCTGCAGGTTCATGTACTGGCCGCTGTCCTGATCGTAGAAGCGGCCCCAGCCGGAGGAGGTGCCCCACCAGGTGTAGTTCGAGCCTGTGGCGTACTTCACTTCTTCCAGGCTGTAGAGCGCGTCGCCGAACAACTGGAAGTTGTCGTTCACATCGAAGGTCATCGAGCTGTAGATCTGCCCGCTTTCCTTGCCGTTCTTGATGGTCTTGTAGCCGGTGCCATAGACCGAACCGCAGGCCTGGCCGGTCGGCCGGGTGCCGAGCACGGTGGTGCCGTCGAACTGGCCCGCCACGTTGGCGCACAGGTTCGGGTC
>NZ_JBFRFE010000930.1:0-1035 GCF_052114665.1 Stenotrophomonas sp. 2YAF22
ACGTACAGCAGCGAGGTGTACTCCAGCTTGCCTTCGACCTTGTTGTGGCTCCACGCCAGCGGGTCGCTGTGGTCGTGGGCGACGTGCTTGTAGAACTCGGTGTACTCCGCATCGCTGATCTCGGTGCGCGGGCGGGTCCACAGCGCGCTGGCGCGGTTGACGGTTTCCCACTCGATCGCGGCGCCTTCTTCGCCGCCTTCCTTGGGCATCTGGATCGGCAGGCCGATGTGGTCGGAGTACTTCTTGAGGATGCTGCGCAGGCGCCAGCCGTCGGCGAAGTCGTGCTCGCCGTCCTTCAGGTGCAGGACGATGCGGGTGCCGCGCTCGGCCTTGTCGATGGTGGCGACATCGAAATCGCCTTCGCCACGCGAGGTCCAGCGCACGCCTTCATTGGCGGCCAGGCCGGCGCGGCGCGAAGTGACTTCCACTTCGTCGGCGACGATGAAGGCGCTGTAGAAGCCGACGCCGAACTGGCCGATCAGCTGCGAGTCCTTCTTCTGGTCGCCGGACAGCTGGCGCAGGAAGTCGCCGGTGCCGGACTTGGCGATGGTGCCAAGGTGGGTGATGGCATCGGCGCGGCTCATGCCGATGCCGTTGTCTTCGATGGTGATGGTGTGGGCGGCCGGATCGAAGCTGACGCGCACGCGCAGTTCGCTGTCGCCTTCCAGCAGCTCAGGCTGGGTCAGGGCTTCGAAGCGCAGCTTGTCGGCGGCGTCGGCGGCATTGGAGACCAGCTCGCGGAGGAAGATTTCCTTGTTGGAGTACAGCGAGTGGATCATCAGCTGCAGCAGCTGCTTGACTTCGGTCTGGAAGCCAAGGGTTTCGGTCTGGGTCGTCTCGGTCATCGGGTAGGGCTCCATGTGCGGTGCCGCGCAAGCGCGTGCGGCCTCGCCAAGGGGTAAGGGTGATTGTCCCGAAATCAAGGGGTTGGTCGGCCGGGCTGCGCCCRGCACCCGCCGAGGCCAAAGCAACAGCAACAGCAAAAGCGGGCATTCCGTGGGATGGCGGGGCACTGTGGGTTTGCGGGGACGCCGT
>NZ_JBFRFE010000931.1:0-1032 GCF_052114665.1 Stenotrophomonas sp. 2YAF22
CGGCGTCGAGAGCCAATTGCCGCGCCTGAACATCCTTGCTGAACGCCTGGCTCCCGACGAATAGCTCTATCGCGCGGAACGCAGGCACAGCCGCTGGCTATTTGTAAATGGAAACAATTCCCATTACGATATTCGCGTTTTCCGGGCAGCCAGGACGGTTCGTCCGTGCTCGCATTGCCCAGCCACCGCCCTGAAACACAGGGCTTCGCCAGCGACGTGAGATCCCCACCAGCCGCGGCGCCAGACCATCCGGGAAGCCGGTCGGACGCACGCACGTGCCCGTCCAGGAACCTTGATGACCCGTTCGACCTCCCCCCTGCTGCCGCATCGCCTGTCCGCAGCGGTGCTCTCCGCCCTGTGCCTGGCCGCCGCCCCGGCCGCCTTCGCCGAAACCGTCGCCGACCCGACCACGCTCGACAAGGTCGTGGTGAAGGGCGAGCGTGCCGAAGGCTATTCGGTGCGCCGCACCTCGGCCGGTACCCGCTTCGACCTGGCGCCGCGCGAAATCCCGCAATCGGTCAGCATCATCAGTCATCAGCGCATCGAAGATCAGAAGCTGGACGACATCATCGACGTGCTGGGCAACACCACCGGCGTGACCAGCACGCAGTCGGACAGCGAGCGCACCGAGTTCTACGCGCGCGGCTTCTACATCGACAGCTACCAGTTCGATGGCCTGCCCACGCAGATGGTGCAGAACTGGAGCTACGGCGACTCCGGCCTGGACCTGGCCCTGTACGACCGCGTGGAAGTGGTGCGCGGCGCCACCGGCCTGCTCAGTGGCGCCGGCAACCCGTCGGCATCGGTGAACCTGATCCGCAAGCACGCCGACAGCGCTGAGTTGACCGGCAGCGTGTCGGTGAACGTCGGCAGCTGGGGCCGCACCCGCACCACCGTGGACGTGGGCAGCGCGCTCAATGCCAGCGGTACGGTGCGTGGCCGGGTGATCGGCAGCTACCTGGACACCGACGGCCAGATGGATCGCTACAACCCGCCTGGATGCGACCGGTGCGGGTATTGAAGGCCTTGTGC
>NZ_JBFRFE010000932.1:0-1031 GCF_052114665.1 Stenotrophomonas sp. 2YAF22
GGACGGTCACGATGGCACCTTGCCGTCGCGGCGACATCACCCGTGCCAGTGCGCGGCCGACATGGAACACACCATCGGCATTGACCGCGAACACCCTGCGCCAATCCGCGTCACGGGTGTCCACGACATCGCCGACATGCAGCACGCCCGCCACGCTGGCCGCCAACATGATCGGTCCCACCGTGGCTTCCACCTGGTTTACCAGGGCGTCCACGGCCGCACCGTCGGTGACGTCCAGTGCGAAAGCCCGCACGCGCCCATCGTCGGTCGCCAGCGCAGGTCGCTCGCGATCAGTTGCCACGACCCGGCACCCTGCGTCCAGCAGTTGCCCCACCAATGCCGCGCCGATACCGCCGGCTGCGCCGGTCACCAGCGCCACATTCCCTTCAAAACCCGTCAGCTGCATGTTGCGCTCTCCTGTTGCCTGTCCCACTGCTGCAGCCGCGCCGACAACCACGGTGCCAGCTGCGCCACCGCATCACGCCCGGTCAGTTCGGCGTGCAGGAACGGCAGCTCGATGGCATCCACCTGCAGCGCATGTGCCTTCCATAGCGCGGACTGCAACTGCGGCCGTGCCTGATGATCGCGTCCGGCCCGCACATGCGCCAGCGTTCCTACGAAAGGTCGGTGCTGGTGTTCGCGGATCAGTCGATTGGTTCCGGTCACCGCCCGTACCACGCCGTCGAGCACAACCTCGGGCAGGCTGCCCAGCGCGCTGCCGCCGCGCCGCAGGAAGGCGCGGATGCGCTCGCGATCGTCCAGTTCCGGATGCGCGTCCGGGTCATGCCCGGCGATGGCCAACAGCGCCCGCAGCGCCGCGATCGGGTCGGGCTCCGGTTCGGCACGCCAGCATTCGCTGGGATAGGCATCGAGCAGCACCAGTTCGCCGACCTCGCGACCGATGTCGTGCAGGCGCACGGCCATCGCCTGCGCGAGGATGCCCCCCACCGACCAGCCGAGCAGATGGATCGGCCCCTGTGGCTGCAGCGTGATCACCCGCTGCACATAGTCATTGGCCATGGCCTCGATGC
>NZ_JBFRFE010000933.1:0-1026 GCF_052114665.1 Stenotrophomonas sp. 2YAF22
GTTGTGCAAGAAAGCGGCCTATCTCAACCTGCCTGGCATGAAGCCGGACGCCAGCAAGCTGTCGGTCGAACAGCGGCAGATGGTGGCCTACGAGGCGATGATGGCTGGCTTCGGCGGCATTGCCGCGCTGGGCGCGGTCACCGGCGAGTCGGTCGAGGTTGCCGATGACGGCACTGAGACACGTCGCCCCGGCGAATCAAAGTGGGCCTACGGCGTGGAGCGCTACGAGGTGGCCACCCAGCGCATGCCGGATGGCGCCCTGCGTGTGCGCGTACGCAAGCAGGCGACGGTCAACAACGCAAAACCCTCCTCGCCTGACGACACCTTCAGTACCGACGAGGACCAGGCCGCACGCCTGGCCGAACTGGCGCCGACCGGCAGCTGGACCGAAGTGCTGATCCATGGCGGTCCGCGCAAGCAGGGCAACGATCCGGCCATGTCGCTGAAGGGCTGGGTGTCGACCGTTGAGCAGCACGCGGCGACCGTGGGCGATGCCCGCCGGCTGCACGACTGCAAGTAATGCGCCTGACGACCTGGGTTGCAGCCACCCATGGGGTGGCTCTACTTTGGGGCTCATCGTTCCATCCATGTGCGCAATATTCACTTGCGCGCCAGATTGACAGGTCTAGAATGCGCCGCATGAACCGGATGCCGCTCCTGAAGTTTTTCACCCTGACCCGCGCAAGCGCGGAACGGGCGTGTCTGCCTGGAGCCCTACGAGGTCGCTGATCGCGGCCTTCGCTGGACCATCCACAGAGCGCCCTCCGGGGCGCTCTTTTCGTTTCCGCCCCCACCCCTCAACCCGCTCCACCGCAAGGAGAACGTGCCATGCACCAGATCGCCGAGACCGAACGCTAGCCGCACACGCCGTTGCCAACCAGCGTGTGCGGCCCCCGAAGTTGGCCCAGCAGGAACCTTTCTCATGAACACCAACACCCAGACGCTGTCGCGTCTTCGCAACCTCGGCATCATTGCCCACATCGACGCCGGCAAAACCACGCTTACCGAACGCCTTCTGTGGAAGAC
>NZ_JBFRFE010000934.1:0-1015 GCF_052114665.1 Stenotrophomonas sp. 2YAF22
GGGCAAGGGCGAAAGCGGATTCTGCAGCAGTGATCAGTGCCGGGACCTGTCGAGCGCCCGCGTGGAACGCCATCAGCAGCTGGTAGGGCAACACACGGGCACGACGCACCTGCTGCGGATCACGCAGGCGATCCGCGATCACCTGCACCATCGCCGGATCATTGAACACGCCATTGCGGGCGAACGTGTTGAGGTTCATCCGCATCGACTGCCACGATGCGTTGCGGGCCAGTGCCGACCACTGCGCCGCATCCAGCGGCAGCGTGCTGTAGTACTGGAACGGCAGGTCCGGCGGCAGTCCGCGCGGGTCACGCTTGAACGCCTCGTACGCCTGCACCACTGCCGGCAGCTGCACCTCGTCGTACGGACGACCGATGATCCATGCATACAGCGCCTTGCGCTCGGCGTTGGCCGGCTTCGGGTGCACCATGCGGATCAGGTCGGCCAGCGACGGCTGCTGGCCGATTGCCGCACGCACCAGCGTTTCCGCCGACGCCTGCTGGATCCACTCACGCACCCTGCGCTTGGGCAGCGAGCCCAGCGAACGGCGCCCCACCTGGCCGCTACGCATGATCTGTACGAACGTGCGCAGCTGGCGGCCGTTGTCGATCACCCGCGGGAACACCAGGGCGAACGCCTCCGGATCGCGCAGGCTCAGCACCGCCAGCAGCAGTGCCGGCATGTCCTTCATGTGCGCAACCTGGCGGGCGTACAGCGCGGTGCGGGCGATGAAGCGCGGCTCGACCTGCGCGGTCAGCGCCAGCACCTGCTGCAGCTGCGCCTCGGCGTCGCTGTAGAAAGTGTTGTTCAGGCACCCGGTGGCCGCATACAGCGCCAGCGCTGCACGCGAGTCGCGGCGGTAGGCCAGGCCACCGGCTTCATTGACGGTGTCTGCCTGCGGCGGCTGCGGGGTGCGCATCCAGGAGAAGAGCGAAAGGTTGGCCATGTTGATGTCCTCGGCGGGAACAGCCCGCGTCGTGTCTTGCTGGATATAGAGCAATGGCCGTGCCAACTT
>NZ_JBFRFE010000935.1:0-1009 GCF_052114665.1 Stenotrophomonas sp. 2YAF22
CTGTTCAATCCGGCGCGCAGCTACGAGCTGTTCCTGCTGCCGCTGATCTTCCCGGCGGTGCTGTCGCTGGTACTCGCGCTGGCGGTGGCCGGCAGCCTCGGCCGCGAGATCCGCGACGGCACCCTGCCCGCCTGGCTGGGCCACGCGCCGTGGTCGGCCATTGCCGGCAAGGTGCTGCCCTATGTCCTGCTGTTTTCGTTATACGGCGCGCTGGGCGCGGCTTACCTTGCCTGGCTGCGCGGCGACGGCATCGCGGGCAATGTGGTTCTGCTGCTGCTCGCACAGCCGCTGTTCTACCTGGCCACCGCGGCCTATGCACTGTTCTTCGTCGGCGTCACCCGCGACATGGGCACCGCCCTGTCCGCAGTGGGCCTGAGCATCGGCACCGCGCTGGCCTTTTCCAGCGCCACGTTCCCGGTGATCGACGCGCCGTTGTTCACCCGCGTCTGGCACCTGCTGCTGCCACTCAGCGCCTACATCAAGCTGCAGACCCAGCAGCAGTTCATCGGCTCGCCACTCGTGGTTTCGCTGTGGCCGCTGGCCACGCTGCTGCTGATGATCGTGGTCGCCGGCGGCATCGGCGGCTGGCGCCTGCTGGCGTTCGCACGCACGCCGCAGGCCGCGCAACCCGCCGGGGCCGGCGCATGAGCAGGATCTGGCACAGCCTGCGACAGACTCTGTTGGCCGTGCTCTGCGACCGCTATGCGATCGTGGTGATGGTCGGCGCGGTGATCCTGTACTCGTTCTTCTACCCCGCCGCCTATCGCCACCAGGTGGCCGGCAACCTGCCCGTGCTGGTGGTCGATGAAGACCACAGCGCGACCAGCCGCGAACTGCTGCGCAAGCTCGATTCGCTGCGCGTGGCCCATGTGGTCGGGCAACCGGCCGACCTGCAGGAAGCGCGCGCACAGCTGGAAACCGGCCATGCCGAAGGCATCGTGCTTATCCCGGCCAACCTGGAACGCGACATCCTGCGTGGCCATCCGGCCAAGCTGGTACTGCTCGGCAA